>QZKC01000057.1 GCA_003599425.1 Nitrospiraceae bacterium
ATTATATATTCACCTGCTAGGTGAAAGGCAAAAGTTAGTTAAGCTTATAATAAATCTGTGATAATCTGCGTTAATCTGTGGCTAACTGCTTTTTATAGGTTTATGAAATTACAGACAGGCAGAGCATGAGGTTGTCGTCTCATTCTCGGTCGCCATCCATGGCGCCCTCCGAGGTTTTTGCCTGTTCAGACATAGTGTCTGAACCTGACGGCAAACAAATCCGCTCCAACCTCATACCCTGTCTGTCTTTTCCTGCGAATAGATAATGCATGGCTATTGCGTGCCAAGCAGACCCCGCCGAGACAGGGAAAAACATATTGTGCGATTCCTTAGCATCTATTACCAAAAAATTCTCTTTATCGAGTAGTTATGTAAGTATTTAAAATTTATCGCGTTCAAGATGTCTTTTACCTGCCTCGGCGGGGTCTGACGGATTCGAAACCATGACTCCCTCCAACTCCTCCATCACCCGCTTCACCTCACTGAAAACCTCTTTCCATGCCTTACCCCTAAGATCAAGCTCTATGCCGCCCTCAGGCAGAAACTTCAGCATCTTTTTTCTCGTATCATGAAGGGAGAATATCTGCTGGGGTGTAACAAGTGCATCCGGGGCAAAGATGATCTGTATCTTTCCAAGCGTGTTCCTGATAGATGCGATATACAATCTCTTTGCCGGCAGTTTCAGCTCCATGATTTCGATGAGCCGCTTTGTCTTTTCATGGGGCGGCCCGAATCTGTCTTTCAGTTCTTCTTTGATCCGTGAAAGCGATCTTTCATCTTTTGCAGAAGCGATCTTCCGGTATATGCTCAGCCTCAGGTCCGGATCTTCGATATAATCCTCAGGGATGACAGCAGTGACCTTCAGGTCAATGACAGGCTCCAGTTTCGGTTCTATCTTTTCACCTTTGAGTTCAGCCACAGCCTGCTCAAGCATCTCCATGTACAGATCAAACCCGACAGCCTCAATATGCCCTGACTGTTCCGCGCCTAAAAGATTACCGGCGCCCCTTATTTCAAGGTCTTTCATCGCAAGCCGGAATCCGGCCCCGAGATACCCAAGCTCCTGTATCGCCTGCAGTTTTTTCCTCGCGTCTTCAGTAATGATATCCTCTCCGGGGATAAGGAAGTAGGCGTATGCCTTGACATTCGACCTTCCGACCCTTCCCCGCAACTGATACAGGTCTGCAAGGCCGAACCTGTCGGCCCTGTCGATGATGATCGTATTTGCTGAAGGGACATCAAGGCCTGAACCAATGATCGCAGTTGAGACAAGGACATTAGTCTCTTTTTTGAAAAAAGCTCTCATGACATTCTCAAGCTCTTTTTCATTCATCTGCCCGTGCGCCACGCCTATCTTTGCATCGGGCACAAGCTCTCTTATGAAGTTCCCGATCTTGTAAATATCCTGAATACGGTTGTGAACAAAAAACACCTGCCCGTTCCTTTCCAGCTCTTTTTCAATCGAGTCCTTTATCACTGCCGAATCGAACCGACTCACAATGCTCTTTACCGCGAGCCTGTCTTCAGGAGGAGTCTCTATAACAGACATGGCCCTTATCCCTGAAAGCGCCATATGAAGCGTTCTCGGTATCGGTGTTGCTGAAAGGGTCAGGGCATCCACATGCTCAGTGAATGCCTTGATCTTTTCCTTGTGCGTTACACCGAACTTGTGCTCTTCGTCAATGACGAGAAGGCCGAGGTTGTAGAAGCTCACATCCTTTGCAAGAAGCCGGTGTGTCCCGATGATAATGTCTATTTCCCCTTCAGCAAGTTTTCTGAGGGTTTCTTTCTGCTCCTGCCTGCTCTTGAAACGGCTCAGAAAATCAATTTTGATCGGGAATGCGGAAAACCGGGCAGTGAATGTCTCGTAGTGTTGCTCAGCAAGGATTGTTGTCGGCACAAGCACTGCAGCCTGTTTTGAATCGAATGCCGCTTTAAAACAGGCGCGCATCACGACTTCGGTCTTGCCGTAACCAACATCTCCGCACAAGAGCCTGTCCATAGGGGTGGAATTTTCCATGTCCCTCTTAATCTCATTGATGGATGTTATCTGGTCAGGGGTTTCCTCATAAGGAAAAAAGTTATCAAATTCCGCGTGAAGGTCTGTATCCGGAGAGAATGCGTGTCCTGCTGCTGTCGTACGCTTCGCATAAATCGCAATGAGTTTTTCAGCTATGTCCCTGACCTTTTGCCTGACCTTCTGTTTGGTCCTTTCCCATGTCTTGCCGCCAAGCCTGTCGATCTTCGGCCTGACCCCTTCAGGCGCGTGATACTTCTGAATAGTATTTATATGCTCCAGCGGGACAAAGAGCCGCGCTCCTTCGATATATTCTACGACTATGAAGTCCCCTTCATATTCTTCGATCCTCTCTTTTCTGAGCCCCATGAATCTTCCGATGCCGTGTTCTGCATGAACTATATAATCGCCTTCCCTGAAATCCTCAATAGAGGAAATGACCATTGATACACGGGACTTTTTTGCAGGCCTGAAAGAAGGCCTTTGACCGAAGATGTCCCTGCCTGACAGTACAATAGTGTCCTGGTACGTAAACCCGCTGCTCATCTCTCCAATAGTTATTACAGGCGTACGTGTATCTTTTATGATGGCGCTGCTTCCAAGGATCGGCGCATCCGCATCGTGGTCGTAGAACAGTTCTTTCAGTCTCTTTGCCTGTCCCTCTGACGAGCATGCCATGAGGATGAAATATTCTTTTCTGAGCTCAAGGATTTTTGTTATGAAGTCCTCTACGCTTGTTCTTTCTTCAGGCAGAAGACCAAGCCCCGCCGGGCTGGAAACAGGAAGATGATGCCCTTCGCCATGCAAAGGTAAAGAGGTAAAAGAGATGACCCTCCGCTCATGAGGCTCCCCCTCTCCCGCCCTTATCATATCCCCCAGTTCAGGACAATGCCTCGTCACGTCATCAGGCTCATTGAATATGAGAAGGGATTCCTGCAGCAGTTCAAGGAGGTTAGGGCCTTCATCGGGTTCTGTTGCGGGGCAGACCTGTATCTCGTGTATTTCCTTTACTGAAAGCTGCGTATCGATATCAAAAAACCTGATTGACTCAATCTCGTCTCCAAAAAACTCAATGCGGACAGGATGTTCAGAATCAGGGGGGAAAACATCGAGGATGCCTCCCCGTATACTCATTTCTCCTTCTCCGGTGACAACAGGCGCCGTATGATAACCCTGCATCTGAAGGACCTGCGCTATAAAATCCCTGTCAAGCATAACGCCTTGTGTGATGCTGTATAACGGCAAAGCCTTCTTCTCCCACAAGGGTAAAAGCGCCGCGTCAGTGGATGCAATAAACTTCCCCTTTTCACCAGTATAAAGACTGAGCAGTCCTTTCAACCGGTGAGGATCATCTTTGGAAGTTATGAGGACAGGGATCTCAACCTGCAATAGTTTTGACCAAAACACTGCATCGTGAAAGAACTCCTCAGCCTGTTCTTCCCGTGAGCATACCAGCAGGCATGGCCCTTTTATCATGGAAAAAAGAAGAGCGGCCGATGACCCGGCAAGAGAGGTGAACTGACGGGCCTTTTCCCTCTCAATAGAATGTAGGGCGTCCTCGAAGACAGAAAGATCAAGCGGCATAATTGATAAAGTATATCACAATGCTTATGAATCCAATTGGACGCAGAAAAACGCAGATTTTCAGGATTTCAGGTAACAATCTTATTTGCGTCCCATAAGATAAAAAATTTTCATTGTAGATAGAAAGCGTTATCTGTAAAATATCTACAGGAGAATCAAGACATGAAGACTCTTGAGGAAATTAAAGCCGTTTTAAGGGAACACAAGGAAGAAGTCCGGCAGAAGTATAATAATTTGAGGTCAAACCGCGCAATTTGAATGGGACGCCGGGAAAGAGAAAATAATCTATGAAGAAAAAATATGACTTTTCAAAAGCTGTGCAGGGTGAATATAACAGGCCGATAGAGAGGATAGAGCCGCCGTTTAATAAATCTTTGATAAACACAATACTTAAGCGTTTAGTTGAAAATCTTGATGTCGTCAAAATAATTCTCTTCGGTTCTTATGTGACCGGCAAACCTACCAAAGACAGTGACCTTGATTTGCTCATTGTCGTTAATACGAAGGAAAAAGGCATTAAACGCTATGCAATGGTCAGTGAGCTTCTGGAGCCGAGGAAGATACCTATGGATATAATTGTAAAGACCCCTGAAGAGATAAAAAAGAGAACTAAAATGTTCGATCCTTTCATAAGAAGTATTTTTGAAACCGGAAAGGTTCTCTATGAAAAAACTCCCTGATATTCTTGAATGGACATCAAAAGCAGAGCAGGACTATCAAACTGCAATCACAATGGCTCGAAAGAGAAAAAAGCCAGTCCCCGATATCGTGGGGTTTCACAGTCAGCAGTGCATCGAGAAATATCTTAAGGCGTTTCTCGTTCCAAAAAAATTGGATTTCCCCAAAACGCATGATCTTATTGAACTGCTTGAAATCGCAATTGCAAAAGATCCACTGATTGAAGTTTACAGGAAAGACCTGAGGATCTTAAATCCTTTTTCAGTTCAATTCCGCTATCCCGGTGAAAGTGCAACTTTAAAGGAATCTGAGACCGCTCTAAAGACAATGAAAAAAGTTCGGAAGTTTTTCAGAGAAAGATTGGGATTGTCTTCGTATTGATACACAACCAGCAGAAGTAAAATCTTAAATATTCTCCACCATTTTCCAGATACCGCAAGGGCACCTGCCGGCAGACAGGGATGCCCGCGCAAAAGCTGCATGCCGCCTTTAAATCCCTCCCCCTTGACGGGGGAGGGTTAGGGTGGGGATGTTTTCCTTCATCAACAACATATTCATATGACCCGTCTTCATATAAAGGACGTCATTCCCTCAGGTCGTAAGCGGGAATCCAGTTCTGTTAACTGTTCTGTAATAGCGCGTTGCCTTGCACATGTCGAATAATAATTCTTCCGTTTTTATAATCAGTTGAAATATAATTATGCATTCACGGGCGATAAATAAAAACAAACAGGAGTATTATAACTGATCATGCCTGACTCTTTAATTGATCAACTATCAAAGATTGTTGCCGAGGGCAAGAAGGAAGTGGAACGGATATTAGAGAGGTTGTCCGGTTCTAATAAGCTTACCTTGCAGACCAATGAGTATGTTCTTCCATCCAAGGACAAGTCCGGGCTTTATCGCGGGCAGATGAAAGACATCTCTGAGCAGGAATGGCACAACAGGCTTGTCTACGGCGACAACCTGCTTGTGATGCAGGCGTTGCTTGCCGGTGATCCGGCAACCGGATTGCCTTCCATGCGCGGCAAGGTTGATCTCATCTATAATGACCCGCCTTTTGACAGCAAGGCTGATTACCGGACAAAGATCACCCTGCCGTCTGTTCGTAAAATCTCCCCTAACCCCTCTTTGCCAAAGAGGGGAACAACGGATAGTCCCCCCTTAGATAAGGGGGGAAATAGGGGGGTTATTATTGAGCAGAAGCCTACCGTGCTTGAGCAGTTCGCCTATTCCGACACATGGAAAGACGGGACAGTCAGTTATCTGCGAATGATGTATCCGAGACTTGTGCTGATGAGAGAATTGTTGAGCGAGCAGGGATCAATTTATGTCCATCTTGATTGGCATGTCGGGCATTATGTGAAGGTGTTGATGGATGAGATTTTTGGGAAAGAGAATTTTAGGAATGAAATTATATGGACATATTTTGGATTTAAGCGAGCTACGGCAAAAAAGTTTCCTCAAAAGCATGATGTGATTTATTCTTACACGAAGTCGGCATCATACATTTGGAATACACAATACAAACCGCATAATGATCAGTATTTGAAAAGATTCAAGCCTGATGAAACGGGAAGATTATGCAGATCGGATGTGAATCCTACGGGCGGTGGTACAAGAAAAATATATTTAGATGATGTTGAAGGTGATATTGTTGATTCGGTCTGGGACGATATTCCACCAGTCAATCCAGTGGCAAAAGAAAGAGTTGACTATACGACACAAAAACCTGAAAAACTATTTGAGCGAATTATCAAATCATCCTCCAACGAAAACTCAATCATTGCCGACTTCTTCTCCGGCTCCGGCACCACCGGCGCGGTTGCTGAAAAACATGGCCGAAGGTGGATAATGTCGGACATCGGCAAGCCTGCTATCATGATTACGAGACAGCGTCTTATTGATCAGGAGGCAAAGCCGTTCCTATATCAGTCTATCGGTGACTATCAGAAAGAAGCCTTTACCTCAAGCCGCCTGTTCAGACGCATCGGTGATTTGTCACAGGTCGTCCTCAACCTCTACGGCTCATTGCCCTTCCCTGATGAGCAAAATCCAAACCGCAATCTGGGATATATCAAAAATTCACGCACCCTCGTTATGGTTGATTCCCCATCAAAACTGACCGGCTATGCCACACTGAAGAAGGCGCAGGAATTGAGGGAGTCTTTTCTTGGAGGCTGGGACAAAGAAAGAATTAGCAAGCCTCTAAATAAATAACTCATAATTACAGGTAGTTATGTTTTGCTAAAAGTCTTTGTTAAGCACATAGTTAGCAACGCTCGTTATTTGATTAGAATTTGTAGATTTTGCCTGAAAGAGACGCAACACACTGATTTTTAGGATAATTTTTATTTGATGGGTATTTGATTGAAATGCACGAACAAAAACAGGATATGATATGTCCATAGCTCTTAACACAGGCACAAGGGATGTTCCATTAAAATTCGCCGGAGAGCTGTCCAGGCTGGTAAACAGCGAATGGGAAAACGGCAGCTTCATCAGCAAAACGACACCGGTTACGCAAGACTTGCTCAGGTTCTGGTTCTCCGATCCTTTCTGTGACGCAAGGACAGTCAACTTCCACGAAGGCCAGCGGCAGGCCATTCTGAATACAATCTATGCACATGAGATACTGAAGACGGAGTCCGTGTTCGATATGTATTCTGCAATCAGCAACGAAATCACCGCTGAAATGGATCTGCCCTATATCAGAAAAGACAAGTTCAGCCATCCAAAATACTGCATCAAGATGGCTACAGGCACTGGCAAGACATGGGTACTGAATGCCCTTTTGATCTGGCAATATCTCAATGCAAGATATGAAGAATCAGACAGTAGGGGCGAACGGCCGTTCGCCCCTACATTTTCCAAACGGTTTCTAATCGTAGCGCCGGGATTAATCGTATATGAACGGCTTCTGGACGCTTATCTTGGCAAGGAAGGACAGGACGGCACAAGGAACTTTGCCACATCGGACTTTAAAAAGTTTGAGGACTTGTTCATCCCTTCCGCTTATAAAGAAACACTATTTGGATTCATCCAATCCAATGTTATAAGGAAAGAAGAGATAGGCAAGAAGATTACGGGCGATGGAATGATCGCAATTACAAACTGGCATCTCTTGTCAGGAGTCGAGGAAGAGGAATACTCCGACGCAGCTCCCCTGGAAGACCCTTCAAAGGCGGTAAAGGAAATATTCCCTATTACACCCGGCACGTCAGCAGGACATTCCCTCGAAACTCTCGACAATCAGTATTTGAGCGGCGGTGAGATTGAATATCTGGCAGGACTTGAGAATATGGTCGTCTTTAATGACGAGGCGCACCACATTCATGAAACAAAGAAGGCCGGTATCGTCTCTGAGGTTGAATGGCAGAAATCGCTGAATAAAATTGCTGAGGGCAAAGGCAGAAGCTTCATCCAGATTGATTTTTCAGCAACTCCCTATGACGTGACCGGAAGCGGACAGAAAAGGACAAAACATTTCTTCCCTCATATTGTCGTGGACTTTGATCTTAAGACAGCCATTCATCAGGGACTTGTGAAAACTATTACCCTTGATAAGCGTAAAGAGATTGCCACAATGGAGCTTGATTTTAAGGCTGTCCGTGATGGGAATATAGTGGTCGGCCTTTCAGACGGGCAGAAGCTCATGCTCAGGGCAGGCTTACAGAAACTAAAGATACTGGAAGAACAGTTTGTGAATTTAACCTCCGATAACTCGGGCATATCCGACAAGCATCCCAAGATGCTGGTGATATGCGAGGATACAAAGGTTTCGCCGGAGGTATGCAGGTTTCTTTCTGACAATGAAGGACTTGGAGAAGATGATGTTGTTCAGATAGATTCAGATAGAAAAGGTTCAATCCCAGCAAAGGAATGGGACAAGGTTAAGCAACGTCTTTTCAACATAGATAAACATTCCAGCCCAAAGGTCATTGTATCTGTCCTGATGCTCAGGGAAGGTTTTGATGTAAGCAATATTTGCGTTATCGTCCCGTTGCGGTCAACACAGGCCCCGATCCTGCTTGAACAGATTATCGGACGGGGACTGCGCCTCATGTGGCGCGAACCGGATTATCAGGAGATAAAGACTGAGAACAGGATTAAGCTCTTGCAGAGAAAAGAAGAGCCGTCAAATTATCTCGATATATTAAGCATTGTCGAACATCCTGCTTTCATCGAGTTTTATGATGAACTTGTCAAAGACGGTTCTATTGCTGAAACACATGAATTGCCCGAAGACAGAGAGAGCATACTCGGCGATATCATAAAGGTCGGATTGAAAAGCAACTACAAAGACTATGACCTCTATTGGCCTATAGTTATCCGGGACAGAGAGGAAACCTTGCAGGTAATGGAGCCATCCACAAAATATTTCGCAGGAGTTGACTGGTATCAACTAGATAAGCTCAAGGCAATGGTCCCCAAAGAGGAGATCTTTGTTTCAGAGGAAATAACCGTTAAGACGCGATTTGGAGATTACAAAGTAACAGGCGACTTATTCACCGCCAAAAGTTATAACGAATTGATGGCAAAAATCATTAAAGTGATTACCAGTACTCTCGTCAAAGTTAGTCAGAGAACGATAACGGATTATCCTGTAATGCAAATAAATAACGCATCTCTGATAAAGGTTGTTGACGACTTTATTCGAAACCGCCTGTTCAATGAGACCTTTGATCCTTTTGAGGACAACAACTGGCGAGTCCTGATGCTTTCAAAGGCAGGCATTATCCAGCATATTGTGAAAGAACTAAGCCAGATTATTTATGACATGCAGAACAATATAAATGTTGAAGAGGCGGTTGTAATCAAGAAATACTTTTCTGAAGTGAATGAATTGAAGATGCGTGAAAATTATTCTCTCGATATTACAAAGACTATATATGAAAAACTTCCCTACCCGTCAAACAAAGGTGAGTTTGAAAAGAATTTCATGCTCTTCTGTGACAGCGATGCCCTGGTCAACAGCCTTTTAAAGATCAATGAAAATTATCACTATTTCGCCCACCTGAATTATATCAGGACAGACGGAATGCTATCGGCTTACTATCCTGACTTTATTGTAAAGACGGATTCATATGTCTACCTTGTTGAGACAAAGGCTACGAAAGATATTAACGATGCCAATGTTAGGCAGAAGGAACTTGCAGCATTAGACTGGCTGAATAAAATCAATGAACTCAAACTCGATGACAGACTGGGGTGTGAGTGGAGGTATGTGTTGTTGGGAGAAAACACTTTTTATAGCTTGAGGGATAAGGGAGCATCCATCCAAGATATTATGGATTTCGCCAAACTCACACAGCAAAAGGTGAAGAGCCAGTTGTTTTGAAAAGATAATTTTAATAATTATCCTCACGTAATGGAAAGAATGAGAGATGGGTTGAATTGCTTTTATATAGGCATAGAAACATGACCTTTGACGAACTACAAGAATTGCACTACATCACCCCGATTGAAAATATAAATTCAATCCTCAAGGCAGGAATATTATCACACAATAAGGTAAAAAGGATTCCTCATAAATCAGTTGCAATGGATGAAATTCAGGAGCGACGTAAAAAGGTGGCTGTTCCGGGCGGACGCCCGCTTCATCATTATGTGAATCTATATTTTCATGCTCGAAATCCGATGATGTTTAAAAGAAAGGATTCGCACAAAGAGTTATGTGTTATCAGGGTAAGTAAGGACCTAATGAAACTTATTGATGTAGTAGTTACAGATGGAAATGCTTCAAGTGATTATGTCCGTTTTGCTTCATCTCATAATGGACTTGATATGATTAACAAAGAACTTGTATTTGCAAGATATTGGAATCATGATGATCCAATAGAAAAATTCAGACACGCTGTCACTAAATGTGCTGAAGTGTTAGTGCCTGATAAAGTTACGACAAATTTTATAATTGGAACTTATGTCTCATGCGAAGAGAGCAAAACACGGCTTTATGATATAATTGAAACATTCGAACCAGCTTTTTCAATAACTGTGAATCCTGATCTGTTCTTTCAATGAGAGGGAATGATGATTAAAGTTTTAGTAGGCGATCTGTTTATATCTGATTGCCAGACCATTGTCAATACTGTTAATACAGTCGGGATAATGGGAAAGGGAATCGCCCTTGAGTTTAAAAAACGTTTCCCCGATATGTTCATAGATTATGAAAAACGCTGTGCTGAAGGCAAGGTCAAACTCGGAGAACCATATTTATACAAAAGACTCACACCCCCCTGGATATTAAACTTTCCGACAAAAAAACACTGGCGTTCGGTTTCAAACATATCAGACATTGTACGCGGCTTAAAATATCTTGAACAGCATTATAAGGAATGGGGAATCACTTCTATTGCCATGCCTCCGCTCGGATGCGGGTATGGTCAACTTGAGTGGAAGATTGTCGGGCCAACCCTGTACCGCTACATGAACCGGTTTGATATTTCTGTTGAACTTTATGCCCCTTCTGGGACTCCCCCTGAAGAACTTACTCATGAATTTCTATCAAGAGAAATGCCGCAACCTGCTTCTACAGGAGTCAAAGCAAACAGCAAGATAGAACCAGGCTTAATAGCAGTAATTGAAGTGCTTTCCCGGATCGAAAAAGAGCCGTATCACTGGCCCATAGGACGGACGATGTTCCAGAAGATCGCTTATTTTGCTACGGAATTGGGGCTGAAAACTGGATTAAGCTATTCTCGTGGCAGCTTTGGTCCTTTTGCTTCAGATTTAAAATTCAAGATAACAAAACTTGTCAATAACGGTCTTATTAAAGAGGAACAACTGGGTAAGATGTTCAGTGTAAAAACCGGCTCAACCTATTATGATGCAAGCAAGCTCTATCAAAAAGACCTTGAAGACTCAAAACAGGTTATCGAACGCCTTGCTGATCTATTCCTGAGAATCAATACTACCCATCAGGCAGAACTTGCTTCTACAGTGCATTTTGCAGCGCAGTCACTCCAGAAAACAAATAAAGAAAAACCTTCCGAGACCGATGTATTAAATTCGGTATTAGAATGGAAACAACGGAGACACCCGGCTTTTGATAAAAGCGAAGTGGCAAAAACCATTCGTAGCCTTGCTTCGTTAGGTCTGCTTTCTGTAAAACCGAGCAACGATTTACCGTTACAAGAAGAAGTATTGGTTTGAGACTGGCAAGTTATTTGCCCCTAAATATTCTCCACCATCTCCCAGATGCCGCAGGGGCAGATGCCGGCGCAGAAGCTGCACCCTATGCAGAGGTTCTCATCAACAACATATTCATATGAGCCGTCTTCATTATCCTTCCTGCTGATGGCTCCGTAATAACAGGTTGCCTCGCACATATGGCAGTCACGGCACACAGCACATGACATGCAGCGCTGGGCTTCTGTAGTGGGAGTAAAGGCTTCACCTTTGCAGGTGTCATAATAGGCAGTTTTTATTTTATCGTAGGGAACCATAGGTCTTGGCGCAGGCCTGAAGTAGGACCGTCCTGAAAGCATTGCATGAACAGCCTCTGCTGAAGTCCTGGCATGGCCAATGGCATGGGTGACAAGGCCGAGCTTTGTCGCATCGCCAATCGCAAAGACCTTTGGATCAGAGGTATGTCCTACCTCATCAGCCTCGATCCATCCGTTTTTATTTGTATTGATGATAGCGGGCAGGAACTCAGTTAGCGGCGTATCGCCTATGGACAACACCACGAGGTCAGCATTGAGCGATGAGCCATCGGTAAAATATATCTTCTTTTCCTTTTTGACATATTTCTCTGTAAATTTAGGCCAGATGATTTTTGTGCCCAGAGACTCGGCTATTTCCAGTTCCTTGCCGAAGGCTGCGGGTTTCTGAATATCAACGGCGGTCACTTCCGCTGCGCCGCAATGATATGCCTGTGCTGCGACATCCATTCCCACATTGCCGGCGCCGACAACAACCACCTTTTTCCCTTTCAGGTTCGGGCTCTCCCCAATGTTTATCCCCTTGAGGAAGTCATACGCTGACACCATGTCCTTTGATCCGGGGACCTCCATCATTCTCGGCTTATGGGCCCCACATGCTACGATAACTGCGTCATGGGCCTTATATATTTCATCAAATTTTTTGTTTGTGACCTTTGTCTTCAGATGGACATTGACCCCGATTTCCTTGAAGCGTTCAAGCTCTTTTTTCAGCACATTCTGAGGAAGCCTTTCACGAGGAATGCAGAGTTCGAGCTTCCCACCAAGTTTTTTCTCTGCTTCGTAGAGGTCTACTGTATGCCCCTTTAGCGCAAGATGCCACGCTGCAGAAAGTCCGCCGGGGCCTCCACCGATGACAGCAACTTTCTTTGCGGTCTTCTTTTGGGGCTTCGGTGCTTTCACATCAAGGCTCGCCCTGCCCATCTCCTTGATATTGAATGCACGGTCCACGCGCATCCTTGTACATGCCTGCATACAGAGGTTCGGACATATCTCGCCGCACACTGACGCAGGAAGAGGGCTGTATTGCAGAATAAGTTCCATTGCTTCATGGAGCTTGTCCTCCCTGATAAGCTGGGCGCGTTTTTGCGTAGGGATGCCTGTCGGGCAGGCATATTCACAGGGAGGCGCATACTTATAATTGTGCCATTCCGGCTTGTATCTCCTGTCCTCACCTGTTGTGATGTACGGAAGAACAGTAAAGGGATGATTCAGGTACTCCGCGAAAATGCCGCCCTTGCCCACACCTGATTCCCAGATATTATTGCGGAACTCGTTAATGGACATCTTGAAGACCTTTTTCTTGGCCCGTTCCTGTGCTGTGTACGGCATAAGCTTTTTCCAGTCATCCTTTGAACGGGTAAGCTCCTCATAATATTCCTTGCGCTTTATGGCCTCAAGATAAGGCTTCATATTTTCGGTGAGCCATTGCCAGTCCTGATCGTTAAGGTCGAGCAGTTTTACATCACTCTCGCTATACCCTTTGATCGGGCCGCGAAAATATACAACTCCGCTCACCATTCCCACGCAGGGACGGTAGCCGAGGATATTTTCGGGATTTCTGGGATGGACCCCGCAGACGACCGCGATGCCGCCTGCCTTGAATTCTGCGAAGGTGTCGCCTACATCCCTGAAGTACCACGACTGCGGCGGGTCGAATTTTGGGTTATGCTTGGTCATCGTATCACAGCGTGCGCCTCCGCTACCCTGAACGTAGAGAATACCCTGAGCAGCAGCATTGTGAGCGCCGTTAGTAACATCACCCAGCACTGTGATCTTGGCCCCGCAGTTTATCCACCCTATATCGTCAGAGGCGCTTCCCTCAACCACAATTTCGGTGCCGAACATGCCCATACTGCCGAGCCTCTGGCCTACCGGCCCCTGAACAGTGATTCTGACAGCCTCGTTCCTGGGCCAGATCCTTCCGCCAATGCCGTGCTGGCCGTCTGCGATAATACTGATCTCCCGTGCGCCCTGTCTGACTGCGTCCTGGATCTCTTCCTCAAAAATCCGGGACGGGGTGCGTCTGCCTTTGATGTTTCCTTTTAATGTGATTTTTTTCATGGTTATTTTTCTGTAGGGGCACGGCGCGCCGTGCCCCTACAATAATTCATCAACATACATAACTTATCTGCAGCCTCTCTGCGATTGCATGGTCATCAGTGCTGATACCGTCTGACATACCGATCGGCAGTTCGGTGCTCCTTCCCATGGGAGCAAAGATCTTCTTCAGTTCCACATCAAGAGACTTGTAGACCTCGACCACTCTCTCTGCGACCACATCAGGGTCAAGCCTTCTGTAGAGTTTGGGATCCTGGGTCGTAATGCCCCTCGGACATTTCCCGAGATTGCAGACATTGCAGCGGTTCATCTCATCCCCATGACAGGCTGCTGCTGCCTGCATGATGTATTTGCCGATCGAAACAGCAGATGCGCCAAGCATGAAAAGCGCCGCGGCATTTGCCGCAAGATTGCCTTTTTTACCGATGCCTCCTGCTGCTATGAGCGGGAGTTCGTTCTGTTTGCCGTATTTAACAAGGTCGAGATAGCATTCCCTTATGTTTGACGCGATAGGGTGTCCCATTGTGTCCATCGAGACATTGTAAGCCGCGCCTGTGCCGCCGTCTTCCCCGTCAATGGATAATGCGGCGGCATACTGATTTCTCACTAAATTATTCAGCACTGCCTTTGCAGTCCTTGTTCCTGAAATTTTGGGATAAACCGGGACTCTGAAACCCCATGCCATAGACATGGACTGGATCATCTTTGCGACAGACTCCTCTATGGAATATTTAGTCTGGTGTGTCGGAGGCGACGGGAGGTCCACGCCCATCGGCACCCCTCTTATTTCTGAGATCAGTTTCAACACCTTGTGCGCCATAAGCAGTCCGCCGTCACCGGGCTTAGCGCCCTGGCCGTATTTGATCTCTATGGCACAGGGGTCTTCGACCATGTGGGGGATGACCCTCACGATCTCGTCCCAGCCGAAATAACCTGAGGCAATCTGAGGTATAAAATATTTGATGAACCTCGACTTGAGCAGCCTCTGCGGCATTCCGCCTTCGCCGGAACACATTACGACAGGCATACCTTCAACTTCGTTGAGATAGGTTATGCCCATTGCAAGCCCTTCCCACATGGTGGGAGACAGGGCACCGATGGACATGCTGCCGATCATTACAGGGTATATTTCACGCACTGGAGGTATGAACATGCCTGAGATTTTATCTGCCTCAAGCTTGCCGCTGACCAGTTTCACAGGCAATTCTTCCGCAGGCAAAATTCTCCCAAGGTAGGTGCGTATCCTGAATTCGTGCCTTCCTGCATCAAGCGCAGGGTCAGTGAGCATTGAAATGCGTGTGAACCTTAGCCTGTCAAGCGTGGAAGGAAGAGGGTCGTTCCTCCGTCCGCCTCTCCGGTAAGGGTGCCCGCCCTTATTTTTATGAAAATTGAATTTATGCTGCGGATTATATTCAGGCTCTATCGCCTCGTTAGGGCACACAAGTGTACAGGTTGCACAGCCGATACAGTAGCGCTCGATATTTGTGGTCTGCTTGACAATGGTCTCGACGAGGCGGCTTGATTTCGGTTCAGGGGAAGTTCCCTCTGAATGCACGCTCCGCCTGACAATAACAGCAGGTTCTATCGAAAGCATCGGGCACACGGCCGTACACCTTCCGCAGCGTTTACACCTGTCGTCACGCCATCTGACTATATACGGTAAATCTTTAATCGCCAGTTCGTGATTATGGTCTAACCGTGAAGCTGGTTCCATACCATCACCTCCTGCGCATCAGGTTTGACAATAACCATGTCATATTTCATGGGGAATATATCCCCGGATTTGTCTCTCTGAGGGACTACACTGTCAAGGCCGCACTCTTCGGACATCAGGCCATACTTCCCTTTCACTCCTCCGACAATACCCGGCCTTAATTTTTTGGCATCCTGCACCATTATGCAGGTCCCGTCAGGGGTAAAGGCGATAACACAGTTAGGTCCGTCTATACAGAGCGGCCTGAGTGCAATCTTCAGTAATCTTGCGGCCTCACTGTCAGTCCTTTTATCGATCTCCGTCTGTTTCAGCGGTGTTATTACATCTTTATAGTATGTAAGCGGATAACCAAGCTGCTTGCATGTGTAATGAAGGATATGACAGAACACCTCACTGTCGCTGTTATAGCCGATATAACCGGGGAAATTCCTGCTCATTAAAAATTCCCTGATCGGCACGAATGCCGTATTCTCGCCGTTTGTCATGGACCCGTATCCCTGGATGAAAAAAGGATGGCACGCATACATATTTATTGCATAATTGGTATTCTGTCTTCCCTGGGCAAATATGATCCTGGCCTTGAGAGGGGACTTATCAAGGCCGAAAAATTCACTGAGCTCAAGCGGATCGCCGACTTCTTTCAGGGTCAGAATGTCGGGATAGAATGAAAATACAATGATCGATTCATCGCCTTCACCGAATTTTCTGAGCGCCAGCCTCGTCCTCAAAAGCAGGTCTTCCTTCTCTTCAAGAGAGCTATGTTTATAGACATCGGGGTAATCATAGACCCGCGCAAAATAGTGGTCGCGTCCCATAACGCCTTTCACGGTTCTGGTCTTTGGCGTCCATGTGTATTTGAGCTTGAACCCGAGCTTGTTCATATAGTCATCAAGAGTCTTCATCCCGTCTTTCGAACAAATGCCCGAAAGGATAGGGTAATCCCTCAGTTCCTCGAATTCACCGCCGAGGTTCTTCAGGATAAGCCCCATGCCGGAACCGTCATGCCCTTCCTTCATCGTCTCAAGGGCATTGATGTTCTCTATCGGTGAAAAATATTCACTTGATGTTATCGCAGCAAGCCTGCACATGATATTTTTTCCTTATGCCTGATATATACAAAAAGGGCGTCTATACCATTCCCTTCTCATGACCAGTAGATGGTAATAGACACGTATGAATGGTAAAAGCGTTCCTCCGAATGATAATGATACCAATAAAAGGTGGTCTTTGTAAATGTGCTGCCAGCCTTCATGTTTCGGTGTACACACGCTCTGTTTTATGATACAATTTTTACAACGAACATGAAATCATTCATGAAGTTAACTGACCTGTGAGATTGTCATTACGAGGCGCGCAGCAACGAAGTAATCTCAAGAGATTGCGTCGGTCGAAGCGACCTCGCAATGACAATATGGATTTCAACTTACTCATGGCTTTTGCATCAAAATTCTGAATTGAAGGCTTACGCATGAGAATCGGCTTTATCGGCCTTGGCAAAATGGGGATGAACATGGTCCACCGTCTTGTGGAAAACGGTCATGAGCTCGTTGCTTACGCACGCACTGCTGAATCAGTAAAAAAAGCTGAAGAATTAGGCGCTGCCGGGGCGGAATCTCTTGAGGACCTGGTCAGTAAATTAAAAAAGCCCCGGATCGTCTGGCTCATGGTGCCTGCAGGAAATGCAACTGAAGAAACGATCAAAAAGCTGATCCCCCTGCTCAGCAGCGGTGATATTGTCATTGATGGCGGGAATTCTCTCTATAAAGATTCCGTGCGGCGGGCCGAGGAACTGAAAAAGCGAAATATATCTTTCCTTGATGCAGGCACAAGCGGCGGAATATGGGGACTGACAGAGGGGTACTGCCTGATGGTCGGAGGGGAAAGTGACGTCTTTCAGAGCGTTGAACCTGTGTTTCAGTCACTCGCGCCTGACAAGGGATATTTGCATGCCGGGCCTCATGGCGCAGGCCATTTCGTGAAAATGGTCCATAACGGAATTGAATATGCGCTGCTGCAGGGATATGCCGAAGGGTTTGAAATCCTGAATGCAAAAAAAGAGTTCAGCCTTGACCTGCAGAAGATAGCGAATTTATGGAACCACGGCAGCGTCATACGCTCATGGCTGCTAACACTTGCAGATAATGCCTTCAGTAAAGATCCCGCGCTGTCTTCCATTCGCGGATATGTTGAAGACTCCGGCGAAGGGCGCTGGACAGTAGCGGAAGCGATCGAACAGGATGTCCCCGCACCAGTGATCACTTTGTCCCTGCTTGAACGTTTCAGGTCCCGCCAGGATGAATCGTTCAGCGCAAAGGTGATCGCAGCCCTCCGCAATGAATTCGGCGGGCATGCGGTAAAAAAACCGGGAGAATAAGAGCCGTTTTTCACTCTGACCTTTATTCTGCCGGCATCATCAGACCTGAAAAAAGGAGCGGCCATGCAGACCGGAAAACAGAATTCCCCTGATGACGGGTTCGCGCCTTTCTGCGAGATCACACAGGGAAAAGTCGACATCGAACCATTCACACTGGTCATCTTTGGCGGAACAGGCGACCTGAGCAGGCGAAAACTGCTCCCGACCCTGTTCCATCTCTGCCGGGATCAGAACCTTCCTGATGAATTTTCAATTATCGGGCTTGCGTCATCCGGACGTTCTGATGATGATTACCGCTCGATCGTTAAACAGGCCGTTGAAGAAAACAGTGAAGAGTCTGTCCCCTGGGCCTGCTGGGAAAGGTTCAGCAAAAACCTTTATTACATATCCGGAAGTTTTGACGATGCGGAAAGTTATAAAAAACTTTTTCACCTTCTGGAAAAACAGGCAAAGCCGACTGTTAGAGGAACAAGAGAAGTCATTTTTTATCTGGCAGTCCCTCCCCAGTTCCTTCCCGACATCATCGAAGGGTTATCTCAGTGCGGCCTGTGCAAAGGAGCTTTTAATACCAGGCTGATCGTTGAAAAACCTTTCGGCAGGGACAGGAGATCAGCCGTGGAACTCAACAGCCTTATCGGCAAGGCCTTTGACGAAGACCAGATATACCGCATAGATCATTATCTTGGAAAAGAGACTGTCCAGAACATCCTTTTCTTCCGGTTTGCAAACAGTATCTTTGAGCCGCTGTGGAACCGGCGCTATGTCGATCATGTGCAGATAACAGTCGCTGAATCCATCGGTATAGAGAACAGGGCGCGTTTTTATGATAAGGCCGGAGTGGTTAGGGACATTGTGCAGAACCATATGCTGCAACTCCTGTCCCTCGTGGCAATGGAACCTCCGATCGGGTTTGAGGCAGACTATATCAGGGATGAAAAAGTTAAGGTATACCGCACGATACGAAAGATGGATGACGAATATATAGACAGGTTCACGGTGCGGGGCCAGTACGGAGCCGGGATCATCGGTGAAAAGAACATCCCTGCATACCATGATGAAAAAGATATTCCCCAGACTTCTAATACTCCTACATACTTTGCCGGGAAATTCCATATCGACAACTGGCGCTGGGCAGATGTGCCGTTTTATCTGAGGACGGGAAAGCGGCTGAAAAACAGGGTCACCGAGATCAGCATACATTTCAAACAGCCTCCCCTTAAGCTCTTCAGCACCACCTGTGAGATCAGGGAGCCGAATTTCCTCATTTTAAGGGTGCAGCCGCATGAGGAAATTTCACTGCATATCGGCGTGAAATATCCCGGCATCGGCAATCAGTTATATCCTGTCACCATGAACTTTAATTATGAAAGGGATCTTGAGGGCGACGTCCATTTCCCCCAGCCGTATGAGCGTCTGCTGATAGACTGCATGAAAGGAGACCAGACCCTCTTTGCCAGACAGGACGGGATTGAGGCCATGTGGGCAGTAGTAGACCCGATAATAAAACGATGGGAAGAAACACCAGAACCTGGCTTCCCGAATTATACAGCAGGCACCTGGGGGCCTGATAAGGCGGATGAATTAATGCGGCTTGACGGGCGTATCTGGAGGCTCAGGCAATGATAACGAAGTTTTCAAAAAGGAACCGGAAGGTTTATATCTTTAAGGATATGCATGAGATCGCACGACATGTCGTTGAAACATGGAAAGAGCTTTCCGGAAAGGCAATAAAAGACAGGGGACAATTTACCTCTGTATTGTCGGGCGGGAAAACGCCGGTCATCGTATATCAGAATCTTTCCGGGGAAAAAGATATGTCCTGGGAAAAGACACATATATTCATGGCAGACGAACGTTTCGTCCCGTATAAAAGCGAGGAGAATAACTACCACATGATCAACAGGATGCTGCTCCGGCATGTCCTGATACCTGCCAAAAATGTTCACCCGGTCCTTACAACAGAGAGTACGCCACGGGCCTCTGCAGCAAGATATGCAGCAGACCTTATTTCTTTTTTTGGCCTGAAAGGAGCGGCTCTTCCGCGATTTGATCTGATAGTGCTTGGGATCGGAGAGGATGGACACACTGCATCACTTTTCCCGGAAGCGCTGTCTCTCCAGGAAAGAAAGCAGCTCGCAATTGCAGTGTCGCCAGGTGAGATGAAAGGGCCGGACCGAATTACCATCACCCTTCCGGTTATTAACAATGCACGAAACATCATGTTCATTGTATCAGGAAAGAATAAGGCAGGTATTATGCATGAGATACTTGTGAAAAAGAATGCGGCTTTGCCTGCAGCGCTGGTCAATCCTGAGGATGGGAAAATCCTTTTCCTGCTCGATGATGCCGCAGGGTCGCTTTTAGGCTAAGCTGTATTATTCACGGTAAACTCTGTTCCGATGGAAGGCACAGAGGCGCAAATATAGAGATCCTGAGACAGGTTTGCCATTGTGAAATTTGAACGTCTATAACCCGGTTACAGGTGCAGGGGTAAAGGTCAGGATAAAGATACCGAGGGAGACCCAGCCGATGATCTTTCTTTTCCTGTCGAGTTCGATCCATGGATAGACAACAGGCGGATGCCTGTAGCCTAAAAAGATCATTATGACCGCCCAGACTATCCAGCCCGGCCAAAATATAATTCCGAGTACTATCAGAATGGGTATCATGCCCTTTGATATCCATATATGTTTTTCTCCGACAAGGGCATAGGCGATGTGCCCGCCGTCAAGCTGCCCGATGGGCAACAAGTTCAGGGATGTTACCAGTATCCCGATCCATCCTGCAAACGCTACAGGATGAAGAAGAATATCATATTTCTCAGGGTCCACATGGAGAATTATTCTTGAAAGAAAATCAAACAGGATCGATGTGCCAAAAGAAAGTCCTCCCTGTAATTCTCCAGTGGGTTTGACCTCTGACAAACTGAGTCCTATGGCAGATGCGATCACCGCGATAATGAATCCGCCTATCGGGCCCGACGCGCCGATGTCTATCAGAGAGCGCCTGTCAGGGATCGGCGGTTTCATTTTGATCACTGCACCGAACGTTCCTATGATCGAAGGAGCCGGGATAAAATAAGGAAGCGTCGCAGGCACATTATGTTTTCGCGACATGTAATAATGAGACAGCTCGTGTGTCATAAGGATAAAAAGAAGCGTGAGAGAAAAAGGCAGTCCGAGATATATCTTTTCCGGCTGCTCCCATGGTATAACCCCGCTCATGAATGCGCCGGCAAGTAATGTTGTGATAAAGGTTGCGATAAAAAGGATTACATGCGTTTTGGTTAATTTATGAGGCATCTCGCGGTTTCCGGTATCTGGCAACCAAAATTTGCATAATGAAATAGCTCGCTATCGCGGAAATAATGCACACAACAAACGAGCCGACAAAAAATGCCGAGAGAAGAGGCATTATCTGTTTTACCAGGATAATAAAATTATCCATGTCAGTAAACCTGCTCACGATGCTGGTGAGTGTAATACTTTTCCAGTCCACCTCAGGCAATACCTGTTTTATGCCGATCATCTTAGCGCCAAGCCAGACACTGAACGTTGAGATGGGGACAATGGTCCAGGGATTGTTGACGCTTACCCCTATGAGAGTAACGAGTTTATTGAGGCGGAAAAGCCACGCAAAAAAGAACCCGCCCACATAATGAAGGCCGAGAAGCGGGGATATCCCCATGAACACCCCGAGTGCAAACGCAAGCGCAATACGGTGCGGGGAGTCCTTCACCTGAAAAACGGCCCTGAATTTATCTCTGAAGTAAGGCAAGTTAAAAAATAGGTGCCAGGAGCAAGGGACAAGGAGCAAGTAAAGACTCTTCCCCGTGACCCGTGACCCATGACCCATGACCTTTTTTATTTAAAATGTTCATATCCTTCCGGCCTGAATCTTGTTTTTTTGCCGCGTGCGTCCACCATGAAACGGCCTTTCCTGACGATCTCTCCGATCTGATAGGCGTCTTTTCTTGCTCCTTTGGGCGCAGTAAAAAGCAGGGCATAATCCTCCCCTCCCTTTAAAGCAAACTCCAGTGGATCTTTCCCCAGATGTGCAGCAGCTTTCCTGAGTTCCACGGATATCGGTATCCTGTCGCTGTACAACAAGGCCCCGACCCTGCTCTCATCGCAAATATGACTTAAATCTATCAGAAGCCCGTCGCTTATATCAATCATTGATGTGACCTTTGATGTGTTCTTTAATGGTTTGATATCGGGCATAAGATGTTTTTTGATTAATCCTTGTCCCCTGCCCCTTGCCCCTTGCCCCTTTAACAGTGTCAGCCCCATGGCTGAATCTCCCACTGTATCAGTAACAAATATCCCGTCTCCTTCCCTGGCCCCAGCGCGTGTTATGATCCTGTTTGCCTCACCGATCAGAGAACCGCTTAATACCAGCCCATCTGCTGATGCACATGTGTCTCCCCCCGCAATTACAATGCTGTATTGACCGGCGATCTTCAGCATGCCTGCATAAAGCTCATCAAGATCTTTCGTATTGCGGGCCTTCGGTATGCCAAGGCTGACGAAGAAATATTTCGGCTTGCCGCCCATCGCAAAAATGTCGCTTATATTCACTGCGAGGAATTTCCACCCTAACTGGTAGAACGTGCTCAGAGAAAGGTCAAAGTGTATATCCTCAAGCATCATGTCGGCTGTGACGAGGATTTTTCTGTTCCCTGCTTTTATCACCGCGGCGTCATCGCCGATTCCAGAGATAATTCCCGTTGAGGGTTTTCTGCATTTCGCCCGCAGTTTCTGTATAAGCCCGAACTCTCCGATGTCTGACAGTCGCATGATTTTACATTAAAGGCCAAAGGGGGCAAGGATTATAATTGAGTCTGAAAATCTCCCCTTGCCCCTCTTTTCCAAAAGGGGTTTTAAATCCTCCCTTTGGCAAAGGGAGGTCAGGAGGGGTTATTGATTTTCTGCTACCGGCTTTTTCGCTTTTTCTTTGCAGGACCCAATGCATTTTTCAGTACCGCGTCCATATCCTCTACCGGTATGAATTGCATGTCCTTTTTTACGTATTTTGGTATGTCCTCGAGGTCCTTCTCATTTCTCTTAGGTATGATGACCTTCTTGATCCCCATTCTCTTTGCAGCAAGAGATTTTTCTTTCAGGCCGCCTATCGGAAGCACCTTGCCACGGAGGGTTACTTCCCCGGTCATGGCAACATTCTTGTGAACAGGCCTTCCTGTAAAGACAGAGGCTATAGCGGTTGCCATAGTGATACCTGCTGATGGACCGTCTTTGGGAATCGCTCCCGCAGGGACATGGATATGGATGTCATTCTGTGAAAAGAGGTTATTGTTGATGCCGAGGGTCTTCGCCCTTGAACGGATATAGCTCAGCGCTGCGTGCGCTGACTCTTTCATAACATCCCCGAGCTGCCCCGTAAGTGTGATGCTCCCTTTCCCTTTCATGATAGTCGCTTCGATATAAATAATGTCTCCACCGCTCTCTGTCCACGCAAGTCCGGTTGACACGCCAACCTCGTCCTTCTTTATTTCTTCTTCAGGGAGGAACTTCGGGACTCCAAGATATTTCGAGAGATTCCTGGATGAAACAACATATTTTTTTATTTTTCCCTCTGCTATCTTCCGCGCGACCTTCCTGCACAGGTTTGCAATCTCCCGTTCGAGGTTTCTGACGCCGGCCTCACTGGTATAGTGGGTGCTGATCTGCAGGAGAGCGCTGTCGTAAATCTTCAGGTTCTTTTCCGTGATCCCGTGTTCCTTTAACTGCTTGGGAATGAGATAATTTCTTGCGATGCCGATCTTCTCCTCGGCTGTATATCCTGAAAGGCTTATTATCTCCATCCTGTCGCGCAGCGGAGAAGGTATCGGGTCTATGAGATTTGCTGTTGTTATAAACATTACATTGCTGAGATCAAACGGCACTCCGAGATAATGGTCCGCAAAAGCATAGTTCTGCTCAGGGTCCAGTACCTCAAGCAATGCGGATGCAGGATCACCCCTGAAATCCATCCCTATCTTGTCGACCTCATCGAGCATGAAGACTGGATTGTTCTTGCCGGATGTCTTAATGCCCTGGATGATACGTCCGGGCATTGCCCCGACATAGGTCCTCCGGTGTCCCCTGATCTCTGCTTCATCCCTCATTCCGCCAAGTGACATCCTGAAGAACTCCCGTCCGAGAGACCGGGCAATCGACTTTCCGAGAGAGGTCTTCCCTACCCCGGGTGGGCCGACGAAACAGAGGATGGGGCCCTTCATCTTTTCCTTGAGCTTTCTTACCCCCAGATATTCAAGAATGCGCTCTTTCACCTTTTCAAGGTCATAATGATCGTCATCGAGAACTTTTTTTGCTTTTTTGAGATCAAGAATATCTTTTGAGCTTTTTGACCACGGCAGTTCAACGAGCCAGTCGACATAGGTCCTGATCGTGCCGGCTTCAGCGCTGTCAGGATGCATCTTTTCGAGACGGTTGATCTGCTTGATCGCCTCTTTTTCGACCTTCTCAGGCATTTTGGCTTTTTCTATCTTCTTGCGCAATTCAGTGATCTCCTCGGTCTTTTCATCTATCTCGCCGAGTTCTCTCTGGATCGCTTTCAACTGCTCTCTCAGGAAGTATTCACGCTGAGTCTTGTCTATTTCCCCTTTCACATCAGACTGTATCTTTTGCTGGACCAGCAGGAGTTCAACCTCCCTGTTGAGAATCTCACTTATTCTTTTCAGCCTCTTCAGGGGGTCTGTCTGCTCAAGCAGCGACTGTGCCTGATCCGCCTTTAATCCGAGATTCGATGCCACAAGATCAGCGAGCCTGCCGGGGTCCTCTATATTTTCTATGAGTACGATGATGTCAGGCAGAAAAGATTTCCCGAGTGTCAATGACTTGTCAACGAGCTCCTTGACGTTCCGCATCAGGGCCTCAATTTCAAGGGTCATCTCCGGCTGTTTCTGCTCAACGATCTTTTCGATCTCGCCGATATAGAATGGTTCTGTCTGGGTATACTGGAGCACCTTTGCCTTTGCAAGCCCCTGAACAAGGATCTTGAGCCGTCCGTCAGGTAGCTTGAGCATCCGCAGGATCGTGCCGACAGTCCCTACAGCATACAGGTCTTCCACTGCCGGTATTTCGACGTTTACATCTTTCTGGGATACCAGCATGATCATCTTGCTCTCACCGACAGCGTGCTCGATCGCCTTTACCGATATATCACGCCCGACAAACAGAGGAAGGATCATGTATGGGAAAATAACCACGTCCCTTACAGGGAGGATCGGCAATGTTGTTGGTATTTCTACTTCCCGCTCTTCTTTTATATCCATTTCAGCCATTAGTGCTCCTTATTGCTCATTATAGATGAAAGTGTGGACAGAAGGTAGTCCCTGAACTGGTCTTTTACTTCGTTATTTCTTAAAGCAAATTCGACCGTTGCTTTAAGGTAACCGAACTTGTCACCGGCATCGTATCTTTTCCCTTCAAAGAGATACCCGTACACAGGCTTTTTCTTTAACAGCGCCTTCAGCGCGTCAGTAAGCTGTATTTCGCCGCCTTTCCCTGGCGGTGTTTTAGCCAGGAAATCAAAAATATCAGGCGTCAGGATGTATCTCCCGATGATAGCAATGTCTGAAGGCGCTGCGGAAGCTTTGGGTTTTTCTACCATATCGCTGATCTCAAATATGTTCTTCTTTATTTCGGTCCCCGCTATGATACCATACCGGTGGATCTCGTCTTTAGGCACTCTTTCCAGTGCAAGGACTGTTGCTTCGTATTTATTGTAAATATGCAGCATTTCCTCAAGGAGTTTATCCTCGGGATCAATGATGTCATCACTCAGGATCACGGCAAAAGGCTCTTCTTTTACAAATGGCCTTGCACATAGTATCGCATGCCCGAGGCCGAGGGGAGCGCCCTGCCGTATATACGCGAACTGATGCTGCGCGAGGCGGCGGATTTCTTCGAGCATTGCCTCTTTGCCCTTGCTTTTCAGGTTTTCCTCAAGCTCCCATGCATAATCAAAATGGTCTTCTATCGCCCGCTTTGACTTCCCGGTGATCATGACAAATTCCTTTATGTTGCAGCGCTCTGCTTCCTCTACGGCATATTGTATTAAAGGCTTGTCAACGATGGGCAGCATTTCTTTTGGAGACGCCTTGGTAGCTGGTAAAAATCTCGTACCGAGCCCGGCTGCAGGGAATACGGCTTTCTTGACCTTATTGATCATCGTTTCTCCTTTTGGAAAGTGAAATTTAGAAAGCGAACATTAGAAATTGGAGTTATTTTACCATGTTGCAGGAGTT
>QZKC01000089.1 GCA_003599425.1 Nitrospiraceae bacterium
AATCGGGGGCAGCAGGGACCCAGCAGGCCGCAGGTGAGACAGCAGGAGAGGCACAGAAAGAAAAAGAGGATGTTGTAGAGGCTGAATTTGAAGAGACAGACAAAAAGGAAAATTGAAAGTTAGAATAAGATTGGGCCTGCCCAATATATATTCCAAAATTTAATGCAGGGGCATATTGCAATGCGCCCCTCTTTTTAATAAGAAAATGAAAGATTACTATCAGATTCTTGGAGTAGACAAAAACGCAGCGGATGCTGACATTAAGAAAGCATACAGACAACTCGCGTTAAAATATCACCCCGACAGGAATCCCGGCGACAAGGCCAGTGAAGATAAATTTAAAGAGATCAACGAGGCATATGCCTGCCTGAGCGACCCTGAAAAAAGAAGCAATTATGACAATTTCGGTGCAGCAGAGGGTGCAGGAGCCGGGTTCGGCTTCGAAGGCTTCGGCGGTTTCTCTACAAATTTCGGAGATATATTCGGAGATGTATTTGGAGATATTTTCGGTGAGTTTACCGGGAAAAGGCGAACGCGTCCGACAAAAGGCCAGGACCTCCGCTACGATCTTGAGATAAATCTCCAGGAAACTATCTTCGGTACTGATAAAGAAATAAAGATACCGAGGTGGGAAAACTGTCCTGAATGTGAGGGTACAGGCTCTAAGCCAGGCAAAGGGCCTATAGTTTGCTCAACATGCAAAGGCACGGGACAGACAAGGATACAGCAGGGATTTTTTACTATATCAAAGACCTGCAACAAATGCGGTGGTCACGGCAAGATAATTACCGATCCCTGCACAGCCTGCAAAGGCCAGGGAAAAACAAGAAGAGAAAGAACCGTATCACTGAAAATCCCTGCAGGCGTCGATACAGGCATCAGATTGAAAGTTTCAGGTGAAGGAGAAGCTGGAAGTTACGGAGGCCCGAACGGTGATCTTTATGTAATAATAAATGTATCACCGCATCCTTTCTTCAAAAGAAAGGGCAATGACCTTCTTTGTGAAGTCCCGATCTCTTTTGTGCAGGCAGCACTCGGTTCTGATATCGAAGTGCCGACAATTGATGGAAGCGCGATCATAAAAGTACCTGCGGGCACACCGTCAGGCAGAGTTTTTCACCTGAAAAGCAAAGGGGTACCAAAACTCGGAGGTTACGGTAAAGGGGATCAATATGTGACCGTTTTCGTTGATGTACCCAAAAAACTTACCCCACGGCAGAAAGAACTGCTCAGGGAATTCGCCGAATTAAGCGGTGAGGAGACTTCCAAGAATTTCATGGACAAGGTGAAGGATTTCTTCAATCAAAAAGAACAGGCCAAGTAGCTGTGATCCGCATCTTTCTCCCTCCTGATACTCTGTCAACTGATAAAATAACTATTACCGGTGACCAGGCACGGCATCTTTCAGTTGTCCTTAGAACTGCCCCAAGTGATCATCTCATAATATTCGATGGCACAGGCTTCAAATATACCTGCAACGTCCTCGAAGTTCACAAGAAAGAAGTTATTGTTGAGAAGATCAAGAAAGAGTTCCACTCTGCTGAGTCCCCCTTATCAATCACTCTTGCACAAGGGCTGCCCAAATCTGACAAGATGGACCTTATCGTGCAAAAGTCAACAGAACTCGGCGTCACCCAGATTATCCCGCTTATCACTGAGCGCTCACAAATAAGACATACTGGAAAGGTCGAGAGGTGGCAGAAGATTGCCCTGTCAGCTTCTCAACAATGCGGAAGGGCCCAAATACCTGTAATTGCATATCCGATAAGTATGGAACATTATCTTAGGGAACACCTCCCTGTAGAACAATTTCCTCAGGCGCATATCATCTTCTCTGAAGCATATAGTGGGAACCATCTGAAAGAGATACTGACTGGATTTAAAGGAGTCGGTGCAATTTCTCTCCTCGTCGGCCCCGAAGGCGGCTTTTCAAAAGAAGAAATAACATCAGCAGTGAAAAAAGGCTTTATCGAGGCCTCGCTCGGCCCGCGGATACTGCGTACAGAAACCGCTCCAATTACAGCCATAAGCATTATCCAGTATGAACTGGGGGACATTGGATGAAGAAACTCATTACATATATCATTTCCTGCAATAAGGAATACCCACCCGTGAATTAACCAAAATAATTTCTCCACCTCATCCCAGCTTTACAGGGACTGCCCACTATATGCATCCACTGAGCCAGATGCTGAGCTTGATTCAACCTTGACCTGCGATATCTCTTTGTAAACAGCTATTTCAGCTTTCCCTTCAATGATATATCCTATTTTATTGCCACTGAATGAAACATTTGAAATACTGTCGACCAAAACATCATTGATGCAGAACCTTATGTTCCCATTCAGTTTTACGATCTTTAATATATTGGTTGAATTCTTATTCATGATCCCGTCTCTCTGTCCAGCCTTTAATGATCGAGGAATACCATCATGATATTCCCTGATAAAATAGCGCCCATCATCCCTGATCTGAAAAGTTAAATTGTTATCCTCATCTCTTCCCCCCAGTATCAATCCATAAGAATAACTGCCTGAACCGTTGATGGTCTTTATTGAAGTTTCAATTATAAAGTCCCGTTCATGGGGAAAATCATGATAATGAAGGATACGGAGTATGCCTGATCCTGCCTTATTCCAGATTTGATATACACCATCTTCTATGAATGCTGTTGCCTCATCAGTTTCAAACACCCTCCAGTTATTTTTGTTATTACTAAATACTTCTTTATACGTTAATAACTGTGCTTTCTGAAAGAGAGCAATATCTTCTGAAAGCTGCTGCTGGGGGGTCTTCTGTGGAGGAACCGTTTCTTTACGGGTTTTCTGCTCTTGCTTGCCTGCGACCGGCAATTTTCCCTTCTTTTTTATAACACTGGGCTGCCCTTTTGCCGGCTTGGATATCTTTTTTGCCGGCACGTCCTGCAAACGGGATTTATCAGATAAATTTATCTGTTCTTTTTCAACTTTCTGCAAAGGCAACGAGCTGTTTTCATGACTGACTACGGTATCTGTATTTGTTTTATTTAAAGAAGAAAAAAATATAACAATAATAGAAACAGTACCCAAGAAAGTGACCGGCAGCGCATATAACCAAATGTTCTTTCTCCTATCCTTATCTTTTAGAAGCAGTCCATATTCACATTGCATGTCCACATCATACCGGACTTTATAATTTTGATATCCTTCAAAAGACCTCTTTGGTATCTGTTCCCCTGCCACTTCTGTCATGTTGACAAACTCACCCCTGTTGATTTCCATTGAAAGAAATTCCGTCAACTTATCAGGTTGGGCGTCTTCGTCTCGTGTCAGTGATTTTGATATCTGATCGCATATGGCAACTGGTGACACTTCCTCTGATCTGGTTTGGCAAGTATGATCAAGGGCTGGTTCCGGTGATAAGTTTTTGACTTGAGAAATGAGTTCCAGTATTTTAATCCTGTCTCCTTGGTCCATCTCAGAAAACTTTATTCCTGCCATGCATTTATACCAGGCTTCACCGCTCCACACTATTTCACCAAGCGCTGAAACTGACAGATCATTGCGCGGATGTTTTATGATCAACTCTACCGTTTCTCCAGGTTTGAGATCATGCTTTTGAGATTCAAGACTGAACCCCTCAGGAGAGAAATCCCCTATTACACCCATAGAATAATCATGCAACCCTTTAGATGTTCTGAATTCAGCAACAAGAAAGACATCGTATCTTTCAACCAGCCGCCTCTCTTTAACCGCCATGCTTCCCTTTCAAATATTCAAACAGAACATACAGTGAATCTGGCCTGTCCAGCCGCATTATATATCTCTACATATCACGTTATACTGAACATGTCAAGAAAACGCATCTCCTTTTTTAATAAAGATCGCTGACATATCGTCCTTGGATTTCAGTGAGAATTAAGAAGATAATAGCAAAGGAAAGCAAAAGATATTGCCGGAATTACTTGGCCCTTACATGTACAACTTTTTCTACAGGCACTGTGATCCACCCATCCTCAGCCTGAAGATATATTTCAGCCTCATTGATCTCGATCAATATCCCCCTGTACACCATATCGCCAGTGACAACTTCAACCTGTTTGCCGATCAACTCTTGCATCACGATTTATCTCCCATATTCTTGACAAACTCTCCCCCAAGGAGAAAGATGCAGGAGATATAATACATCCAGAGAAGAAAGAGAATGAACGTGCTCAATGAACCATATATAGCGCCTATGTACGAGACATTTTTTACCACCCAGGTAAAAAGATACTTGGCAATTTCCCATAACACAGTGACGAGAAGTGCACCTGAGAAAGCATTCAACAGATGGACCTTCCCCTTCGGAACGATCTTATATACAGCAGTAAAAGTGGCCAGTACGAGCAGGAACGGTGCAATATATCTTAAAAATATTCCTGCCTTGCTGCCCAAAGGAACTCCGAAGATGTTCAGCGGGTACTCCCTGAAAAAAGCGGAGAATGAACTCAGCGTAAAAGAGAGGAAAAGAAAAATCACGACAAGTGATACGATCAAGATCGTCCACAATATGAAAAGAAGGAAGTGCCTCCGTTTCGGGTTCTTGAAAATTACATCCATTGCCCGCTCCATGGAATAAAAAAGCTGCAATGAAAGAAACATGTATATCCCGAGTGATATCCAGGTTATCCCCCTGTACGTAACAATGTATTTCAGTTCATTGGTGATGCCCGCTGTAACAGCAGGAAAGAAACCGATAAGCCGTGAAAGCGAAAACCTGTATATCTCCTCGCTCCCTCCCATTATGCGTCCATAAAAAGATATGATCAGAAGACTTAAAGGCACAAGGGACATGATGAGAAAATATGCGATCGAGGCAGCAAGATAAAAACAATCATCCCTGAAAAATGCCGCAATGCTTCTGCCGAAGACCTTTAAAAAATACATTATCCTCTACTCTTTTTCTGTCTGACATAAAATTCCACATGGACTCCTTTAAAGGAAAAACGTTCCCTCAACCTGCCTTCCAGAAATTTTATGTACTGCTCCTTTATCCCCTCTTTGTAGTTTGTGAATATCGCAAACCCAGGAGGAGCAGTTCTTATTTGTGTAATATAGTATATTTTAACCCTCCTCCCCTTATACAGAGGAGGTTCCTGCATTGCGAGAACATTGCCAAGAAATTCATTCAGCTCATGAGTCCCGATCCTTTTTGCCCCTTCCTCGATAATATCATCGACAAGACGGAAAAGTTTTGTGACCCTCTGCTTACTCAGCGCTGATATGGTCAGTATTGGAGCATAACGCATGAACCATAATTTCTGATATACCTGTCCCTCAATTGCCTTAATGGATACAGTGTCTTTATCGACCAGGTCCCATTTGTTCAGGAGAATAATTGTCCCTCTTTTTGCATGAAAGACAAGGCCCGCTATCTTCTGGTCAAGCTCGACAACGCCCTCTGTTGCGTCCAGTACGATCAAGGCGACGTCGCAATCTTCAATATTTTTCACCGTTCTCATGAATGAATATCTCTCAGCCGTCTTTGACATCCTGCCTTTCCTGCGTATTCCTGCAGTATCAACAATAGTATATTTCTTCCCGTAATAGGAACAGACCGAATCCACCGCATCCCTTGTCGTTCCCGGAACAGGACTGACGATCATTCTCTCCTTACCAAGGAGCGAATTCACAAGCGTTGACTTGCCCACATTAGGCCTCCCCACGATTGCGATCCTTGTGTACTCCGACATCTCTGCCGGAACTTCAGGCAGGAGAGCGGCCATGCTGTCCATGAGTTCTTCATACCCATTGCCGGACAATGCGGACAGCGGGAAAAGATCGATCCCAAGAGAGTAAAAATCATAAAGCGTTTTTTCTTTCCTGGGCCCATCGATCTTGTTGACAGCAAAAAAAACCCGCTTGCCATACTTCCGCAGCTTTTCGATCAATCCGGCATCTGAAGGCAGCACCCCGCTTTCGGAATCCATCAGCAGCAAAATGATATCTGCCTCTTCAACTGCAGCGATCACCTGTTTATTAACCTGTTTAGCGATATCTTCATTGGGTTCCTGCTGAAATCCCCCGGTATCAATGACCAGAAATGTTTTGTCATCCCATTGAGCTTTTCCATAAAGCCTGTCTCTCGTTATGCCAGGAATGTCTTCAATAACTGCACGCCGTTCTTTGACCATTCGGTTAAATAGAGTGGACTTTCCCACGTTCGGTCTTCCAACAATTGCGATCACCGGCATTGCCATTTTTTTACCCTGTTCAGTAACATAACGGAATTATTATCGAAGTGTTTCATTATATCACACTGCCGCTTCTGAGATTTTTCAGCCACTTATACAAGAACCGTGATCTGTTTCACTTAAAAAACCTGCGGGATTAGCCGAAAATAGTGTATATATGGTCAGCACAAGCCATTTAGCCAAATTGACCCCGTCGTCCATTGCATGGTATATTTTTGTAATGTCGCGGGCACTTTTCATATGCATGTTTTCGGTAATCATTACTGCAGCATCAGTATGCTCTGCCGACATATACAAATATGTCGATGAAAACGGCGTTGCTATTTTCACAAATGTGCCTGACAGTAAAAATTACAGGAAGATATTGACCGAAAAGAAGAATTCCCGAAAAATGGATGACTACGATGAAATAATCTACGAGCTCTCATCCAAATATAATATAGAGCCTTCCCTTATAAAAGCTATAATCACGGTCGAATCCAACTGGAATTACAATGCCGTCTCGAACAAAGGGGCGATAGGCCTGATGCAGCTCATGCCTTCCACTGCAAAGGACCTGTCGGTAGGCAACCCCTTTAATCCTGAAGAAAATATTGAGGGAGGAACGCGATATCTCCGCTACCTGCTTGATAGATTTAATGACCTGCCTCTTGCCCTTGCAGCATATAACGCCGGCCCCAAGACCGTGGAATTATCGGGCGGTATTCCCTCCATCACCGAGACTGAGCAGTATGTAAAAAAAGTTCTGTCGCTTTTCAAAGGAACCTCTTATAATAGCAATAACAAGCTGACAAGAATTTACAGGGTTACGTTAGATGACGGAACCGTGCTTTTCACAAATACTCCATTTGCCTATCAAAACTTCAAAGTTTCTAATTTTTAATCTCCCAACTATAAAAAAACAGTAAACACACAAAGAGTTAAGTTATATGTATACCAAATCCAGCGATAAGGAGTTGTCATTGCGAGCAAAGCGAAGCAATCTTGCTTTTCATATTTAGATTGCCACGCAATGACGGAGAGTAATGCAGTTTATCGCTGGATTTGTGTGTATAATAAATAGTCATGATAGACAAAAATATACTGCGTGAAAAGATCCTGAAACTTAAAGAAAAGAACAATGCGATCATCCTCGCGCACAATTATCAACGGGAAGAGGTGCAGGATATCGCTGACTACACGGGAGACTCTCTGGAACTTTCCCGCACCGCTGCCACGATTGAGTGCGACATTATTGTATTTTGCGGGGTGAATTTCATGGCCGAAAGCGCATCTATACTCTCACCTGACAAGACTGTCCTTTTGCCGGAAATTGGAGCTTGCTGCCCTATGGCTGACATGATAACCGTTGAGGGAGAGCGGCATCTTAAGACTCAGTTCCCCGGCTACCAGTTTACCGACGGATACAGATATCCTGCTGATTTCACACTGAAAGCAATCAAAAAACTACATCCCGGCGTCCCCGTTGTTGCATATGTAAATACAACAGCAGACGTCAAGGCTGAAAGCGATATCTGCTGCACTTCGGCGAACGGCGTAAAGATAGTGGAATCGCTCGGCACAGAAAGCGTAATATGCATCCCTGACAGAAACCTTTCAGCCTGGATCGCAAAGAATACAAATAAAAAGATTATCGCATGGGACGGTTTCTGCCATGTCCACGACAGGGTTACCCCTGATGACATCTACAGGGCAAGAGCAGAGCACCCCAAAGCACTGCTCCTCGCGCATCCTGAATGCAGAATAGAAGTCTGCGAAATGGCAGACCATGTGACCAGCACTTCCGGCATGATCAGGTTCGCAACGTCTTCAGATGCAAAGGAATTCATAATAGGGACGGAAACGGGCATTCTGTATAAGCTTCGAAAAGATAATCCTGAAAAAACCTTTTATCCCTTAAGAAAAGACATGGTTTGTCCGAATATGAAAAAAACATCGTTGTATAGCGTACTACATGCGATGGAAACAATGACATATAAAATAAAGGTGCCGGAAGAAATAAGGATCCCTGCCAAGAGGGCGCTTGACAGGATGCTGGCAATATAATCCGTGAACCACCCCCTAAGGTATATTGAACATCCATGCTGAAAAAATTTTTAAATTTCATCACATTTATCGACCTGCCCATCAGAAAGAAGTTCACCCTGTTCTTTTTTGGGGTCCTGTTCTGGTTCGTCATAATGTTTATTATAAGCGTTGCAGCAAACATGAAAATCAACAGCAGCACCAATAGCATCGTCAACCAGTTCATCCCTCATGAGCGGGTGGCCCATAAGATAACAAGAAATCTCCAGGACCTTGGCATACATATTTCGGAAATATCCGCTATTACGGACATCACAGCGCTCAATCAAAAAGTAGACACTTCACGGGCAATTCTTTCAGATATACGGTCATTTGCTTCAGTCCTTGCGCATGGTGGACAGATGCATGATGTTAACAGGAACAGCAACCAGGTGATCGAAAGCATCACGATCTCCCCGATGAAAGATTCCCGTGCTACTGAAAAGTACACGAATGCTCTGGGAGTGCTGGTTGGGAATCTTGATACGAAACTGAGTGAGATCGCTGACCTGAAGATAACTAGCCTGAAAAGCACATCAAATGATACCGCCCGCCTCATGGAAAAAGTGAAAGATTTCAAACAGGCCATTGGCGAGGCAGGTTCGTTGACCGAAGTATATTCCGCCAACATAGCGAAATGGTATAAAACCTATTCCGGAAAGATAACGGATGTCACAAGCCTAACTTTCTATATTTGGGGCAGTGTTCTTCTGATCGCTACATCTCTGCTTATAGTTTTCACAATATCAATATCAAAAGCCATCGCAAAACCAGTCCAATCTATAACAGAGCAGATACGGGCTCTCAGCGAAGGAGAAGTGGACTTGACGAAGAAAATTGATATTTCTTCTAAAGACGAGATAGGGACCCTTTCTGAAGACTTCAATATCCTTATGGATGAAATTCAAGACCTCTCGACCTTCAAGAAAGTCATTGAAGAAGACGACAGTCTTGAAGATATTTATTCCCGCCTCGGCAAGACCTTCAGTGAAAAAATAGGACTGGACGAGTTCATCATCTACGAAGTTTCAAACAGTCAGAACAAAATGAAGCCAGTTTACCCTATCATCCTGAATGACAAAGAGCTGCTCTGCAATGAAGATATAATCCATAACTGTGATCTGTGTAAAGTCAAAAAAACAGGGCACATCATCTCATCTATCGAATACCCTAATGTCTGCAGGCAATTTAACACTTCTCTCGAAAAAGAGCATGTGTGTATCCCCATGATCGTTGGAGGAAGGACAGGAGGGGTGGTCCAGTTCCTTCTTAAAAAAGCCAATTACATGATTGACAGGAAAGACAAACGTATGTTCAAGGCAGAGCAGTACATCAGGGAATCTCTTTCTGTGATAGAGGCGAAGAGACTAACGCATACACTGAAGGAATCTGCACTTAAAGACTCTTTGACCGGCCTTTATAACAGAAGGTTTTTGCAGGAATACACTGAAACACTCGTAGCCGGGGTGCTAAGGAGAGAGAAAACCGTGGGGTTGATGATGTGCGACCTGGATTTCTTCAAACAGGTAAATGACCTGTACGGTCACAATGTCGGCGATAACGTACTGAAAGAGACTTCCGAGATCATAAGAAAATGCGTCAGGTCATCAGATCTCGTAATACGGTTCGGCGGAGAGGAATTCCTTGTCCTGATGCTCGACATCAATGCTGGGGAGACCTCCAAGGTGGCAGAAAAAATCAGGGAAACGATCGAGAACACAAAGATAAAAGTCTCAGACGGCGTGATCAAAAAGACCATCAGTATCGGCGTCAGTGAATTTCCTGTGGATGCCGAGAGCTTCTGGCAGGCAATAAAATTCGCTGATGTGTCTCTCTACAGGGCCAAAGAAACGGGCAGGAACAAGGTCGTGAGATTTACATCTGATATGTGGACTGAGAAAGAGTTTTAGTTAATTTCAGCATATTACCCCCCGCCATATTTTCTGCAGAGTGATTCGATAACATCCTGAAGTTCATCCGGTTTTAGCAGTGTATCCGGCAATTCATCCTCCGGGAGAAGGATGGCCCTGAACGTTTTTTTAAGGAGGGTTACCACACAGTGACTGATTATCTCATCAGGTAAATATCCCGGCGCATTTTCTATCAGCAGCATCTCCTTGTACCAGCCATCGCCCGGAGGTACGATCCCTGTGCAGTGCTCTCCCCTGATGGCCTTCGGGGTAGCCCCACGTGACAGCGCCAGCGCCCGGACATCGAGATTTACGAGCTGGAGGCCTCTCATGACAGGATTAGACATCGGACGGTGTCTTCCTTTGGTAATTGGGAGAAACCGCAAAATATCAACACCGGAACAATAAAAAAATGTTCCCTTTTCCGTATCCTGGGCTGGTCGCAGTACAAAGTAGAGGCTCTTGTTTATGTATTCAAATGATTTTCCCATGTTCGTGCCATCTATTATCAGAATAATGTTCATTCTTTTGCAAGCCCGCGCTCGGCAAAATCAATTATACAGTTATGCAATAAAACAACAGATCAGTTAAATCCAGTGTCGTCCGCTCTGCATGAAACTATACCGCTCCCAGACAGTGACTACAAATATTTAAATGTGTTGCTGATAGAGTTTTTTAAGGCGTCTCTGCCTGTTGTAATATGCTATCAAATACATTTTCCAGTTAAGCATCTCACTTCATAATAACACTAACATTTGGCTATACTAATCACGTCATGAATCCTCTGGAAAAGATCATCATTGAAAAGATAAAGAACAATGGGCCGATAACGTTTGAGAACTTCATGGATATGTCTCTTTATTATCCCGGACTCGGATACTATGCATCAGCAGGAAATAAGATCGGCAGGGAGGGTGATTTTTACACCAGCCCCCATCTTCATCCGGTATTCGGCGCCATGATCGCAAAACAACTTGTGGAGATGTGGACTTTCATGGAACAGCCACCTGTTTTTCATGCTATTGAAATGGGTGCCGGGACTGGTTACCTCTGCAAGGACATCATTGACCACCTAAATAGATCATCGTCAGGTGAGGATAAGCATTTCTCGAAATCACTGAGGTATGTGATCGTTGAACCATATCAGTATGTTGAGGAGTTACAGAGAAAGGTTATCGGGAAATTTGATAAAAATGTCATGTGGGTCAAATCATTAACTGACGCAACTGAAACATTCTCAGAAGGGCTTACCGGCTGCATCCTTTCAAATGAACTGCTCGATGCATTCCCTGTACATCTCATTGAAATGGAAGATGAATTGAAAGAAATATATGTGGATTTTGACGGTTCACATTTCATTGAAGTAAAAAACAAGGTCAGTTCCCCTGAGTTAACACATTACCTCAGAGAATTTTCAGCCAGCCTGCAGCCAGGATACAGAACGGAAATAAATCTGAGAATAAAAGATTGGCTTAAGCATCTTAACGGGGTACTGGCAAAGGGGTTTATATTCACGATCGATTACGGATATGCTGCTAATGAATATTACAGCGAAGAACGCTCCAAAGGCACCCTCCTCTGCTACCACAGGCATCAGGCAAATGAAAATCCCTATCAGTATATCGGGGAACAGGATATAACAGCCCACGTGAACTTTTCATCCCTGAAAAAATGGGGCGAGGAGCTCGGATTCAAAACTGCGGGCTATTGTCCTCAGGGGACCTTCCTCGTAGCGTCAGGCATAGACGAGGTCATTCATGAGCTTTATTCCAGCGAACCTGACTATTTATTTGAAATAGCCAGGATCAAAGGCCTGATATTCCCACAAGGCATGGGTGAGACACATAACATCATGGTCCAGTATAAGGGAGAAAGGTCTCAGGTCCTGCGCGGGTTTTCATTAAGGAACAATGCAGGTCAATTGTAGGGTGGGTTTATACGGAAATCCATCTGTGTGGCAAGATGATTGCAATCAACCTTCAGTGGGATGGATTGCAGAAAATACTGACTGTGATGATAATGACTTAAACATCTATCCGGGCGGACCGGGAGTGAGGACAATTAGAGTCCTCTGTCAATTTTAACCTGTATTACCCCTAATGCTTTCGAACTCTGGATAATTCGTATAATTGATTATAGCATGAGAGCCGTGCTATCATGATTTGTGATCCAGTCATTCCGGAATAAAGGAACAGAGGATATATTTAATGGCATAAATTCAAAGGATGCAAGAAAAATATGCCCACCGTCGTTATGGAAAATCGCAGCGAGGAAATTGGATCAAATTGATTCAGTGGTGCAACTTAATGAATTACGTGTTCCACCAAAAAATAAGCTGGAAGCTCTAAAAGGAGATCGTAAAGGGCAATACAGCATCAGAATAAATGACCAATATCGAATATATTTTGAATGGAGCGAATCAGGACCAGAAAAAATAGAAATTACCGACTATCATTAATTCAATTATTTGGAGGAAACCTATGGTAAGAATACCAACGCATAGAGAGCCAACACACCCTGGAGAAATGTTACTTGAGGAGTTCCTGACTCCTATGGGCATTACACAGAGGGAGTTAGCGGACAAGATTCATGTGCCATATCAAAGGGTGAACGAAATCATTAATAAGAGACGTGGCATAACGCCCAGTACTGCATTAAGGCTTGCTAAGTTGTTCAGAGTTTCAGAGGATTTTTGGATGAATCTTCAATTGCGCTGGGATTTATACAGGGCCAAGATTGCCGAATCTAAGGAATTAAATGAAATTAGACCCTTGAAACAATCCGCAGTTGTTGGACATTGAATTTAAGCCCTCGGGGACTTTTTAGCTCTCAATTATTTCTCGAAGAATTTGATCGAACAGTCAAAATCCTTTACACTCTCACTTTGTCGGCAAACGACGCAATATATCAAGTTTGACTATTCCCTCTCTTTTATCACAAAGAAACACGTTATTTAAATTTCATTCCTCCACCAACTGCCACTCCGCGTATCCTTCTTTTCTGTCATTCAAAGCTGCTCCCTTCAGCACCACTCTTCTGATACGGGGATGTGTCTTGACCGTGATATAAGCCCGTACAATATTTGCAATCGTAGCCTCCTGAAATGTCATCTCACGACCATCCTGAAATATAATCGTTGTCCTGAGGTGCCCATGTCCCTCAGGGATTTCCGCAACCAGCTCCTTTATATCTGCATTTGTGACTATCATACCGATACCTCCTTTTCACTCCCTCACTCCTTGACTTTCTCTCTCTCTGATTGTCTCTCTGATTGTCCTTGAACAATATCATGGTTTTTGGATATTATTTCAGAATCCGTGAAAAGAAAGGAAGAGACCGAATGTACAATCTTGTAAGTTTTGGCGGAATATTCATTCTCATGGCCTTTGCCTGGTTGCTCTCCACGAACAGAAAAGTAGTGAACTGGCGCGTCATAATCTGGGGGTGCGTCATTCAACTGGTATTCGCCCTCTTTATCTTTGTTGTCCCCGCAGGCACGAAGGCATTCCTTTTAATTAATGATACGCTGGTCAAGGTAATTGATGTTGCAGGCGCGGGATCGAGATTCATTTTCGGCAGGCTTGCGCTTCCACCCGGAACAACGGATGAATGGGGCGGTGAGTCTCTGGGATTTATCTTTGCCTTTCAGGCGCTTCCGACAATAATATTTTTTGCAAGCCTTATGGGGATCCTCTACTACGTAGGGTTTATGCCCTGGCTAATAGGAATATTCGCGAAAAATTTTACGCGGCTGATGCGAATAAGCGGGGCAGAATCTTTATGCGCTGCAAGCGAAATTTTTGTCGGCATCGAATCTTCTACCGCGATACGTCCTTACCTTGAAAAAATGACGCGCTCGGAATTTTGCACAATACTCACGGCAGGTATGGCAACCGTGGCATCAAGCATACTGGCGATCTATATACTGATACTCCAGCGGCAGTTTCCCACCATAGCTGGCCATCTGGTGTCAGCATCATTTCTCACTGCTCCTGCAGCCATAGTGATGTCCAAGATCCTTCTGCCCGAGACTGAAATTCCTGAGACTTTAGGGTTGCACGTCAAGCCTTATCAGGAAAAGGAATCTTCCTTTATAGAAGCGTCCATAAACGGGGCCACGGCAGGGACGAAACTGGCTGTAGGTGTTGTAACGCTGCTGGTTGCATTCCTCGGGCTTGTTGCCCTAACAGATTTTATCTTTACAGGGGTCGGAGCAAATCTGAACAGTCTCTTCAACCTAAACATGGACTGGTCACTGAAGGGACTGCTGGGATATGTATTTTACCCCTTTACGCTTGTAATCGGGGTACCGCCGTCCGATGCATCTGAAATATCTAAACTGATAGGCGAGAGGGTAATTCTTACCGAGACAAAATCCTACATGGACCTTGCGGCGCTCATTGAAAAAGGGGCGTTGACAGATCCGCGTTCCGCATTTCTTGCAGTTTATGCCCTTTGCGGCTTTGCCCATGTCGCATCCCTCGCCATCTTTGTAGGGGGCGTATCCGCCCTGGTCCCGTCAAGGACAAAAGATCTTTCTGCTGTGGGACCGCGCGCGCTACTTGCGGCAACACTGGCAACACTCATGGCAGCTTCAGTCGCCGGTACTTTTTTCAGCGGCGGATCCATATTATTGGGTAAATAGCACGATGAAAAATTACGACGTCATCATAGTCGGAGGCGGGCCTGCCGGCTCAACTGCAGGGTATCTTTTAAGTAAATCCGGGCTCAGAGTACTGATCATAGACAAGAGTACCTTTCCGAGAAATAAGCTATGCGCCGGCCTAATAACATACAAGACTGTAAAGCTCATGGAACGGGTGTTCGGTGAAACAGTCGAATCCCTGAAAGAAAAAGATCTGATAAATTACGAATCCGACTATTACGAAGTCTATTATGGGGACAAACTTATAGCACACAGGAATGTCGCGGTCCCATTCAGGTTCATAGAACGGGAAAGTTATGATCACTTCCTTTTGAAAAAAGCCCGGGACGCAGGGACCGATCTCATTGAAGGTGAAGGCATCGGCCTGAGGTCCCTTGATATTTTAAAAAGCTCAGTGACAACACTGTCAGGGAAAACGTATTCGGCAGACATCATCATCGGTGCTGACGGAGCCAACAGCCGTATCAGGAGGAGCTTTTTTGTGGACCTGTTCGGCAGGGAAGACTGGAGCGAAAACCTTGCCGCTGCCCACGAGATATTTCTCAGCAGGGACTCGGTCAGGAAAAAGTTCGAGCATCCTGTCATCTTTTTTGACTGCGTGGACTGTGGATACGCCTGGATATTCCCAAACAGGGAAAGATTGAAGATCGGCATAGTCGCATTGAAGAAAAAGAACAAAGAGGACGTACTTACCACTTTTCGGACTTTCCTTTCAGGTTTGGACCTGCACCTCGGTGAAGAAAAGATACACAGCTATGTACTGCCGTACGGATGCTTTCTGCCTTCCCCGGCCTTCAGGAACGTTATGCTTATTGGAGACGCAGCAGGGTTTGCTGATCCTTTACTTGGGGAAGGTATTTTTTACGCTCAAAGAAGCGCTGAACTGGCATCGGAGGCGATACTTGAGGTCATGAGATGCCGCAAAGGCTCTGAGAACTGCGGTAATACAGCGGCACATGTTTATTTGAAACTACTGCAAAAACATATATTGACAGAGCTTGAATACGCGGGCAAGATAAGGCACGTAATTTTTACCTGTCTAAATAAGTTCCGGTATCTTCCGTTAAAGCTACTGATGTCTCTTATGGGAGACAAACCGGTAGAAATGGTGCACGGGATTAGGTCATATAAATGGATGAAACGCAAAAAGGAACTTGCTTAACGCTTCGTCTTTTGCCGTCTGACCTCGTTCTTTATTCGCCAGACATGGCCGCGGCCCAATCCTTTGACTTCGCACCCGAGCTCAAAATACCTTCGTATCTTCTGGTCATCAAGTATGCCGAAACAGTCTATGATCGCAAACGTATTACCAACCTTCTTTAACATTTGATCGGGATCAAGGTCCAGATACTGTTTGTGGCGCACCGCAAGGATGATCGCATCTGCTCCTTTTAAGGCCCGGTCAAGATCAGCCTCCATTTTCAGGTTCTTGAGTTTTTCCTGGTTTCGGAAAAACCTTGAAAAGCTGTGCCCCTTGCCCGGATAAGTGTCCTGTTTTTCAAATTCCCACCAGTGGGTCAGATACGGGTCATGCACCCGCAACTCTGCGCCCATTTCCGTCAGTCTCCTCACTATCATCTCAGAGCCGCTGTATCGCGTATCACCCACATCCTCCCTGTATGATGCGCCGAGGATGAGTATGTCAGCCGCTGCAATAGGCCTGTTCATATTTCTCAGGGCGTCCCTTGTAAGCTGTGCAACATGGAGGGACCGGGTATCATTGATGTTGATGGCAAGAGGGGTGATCTTGAATATATCGTCTTCGAAGCCATGTATATGCTTATAAGCCCAGACCCCGAGGCCTCCATCCTTCGGCAGGCAGTAACCGCCTATGCCGGGGCCGGGGAACATGATATTGCTATGCGTCGGACGGACCTTTATTGCATTGATGACCTTTAAAATATCGATGCCATTGCGTTCCGCAAACAGGCTCCATTCGTCAATAAAGGCAAGTATTGTCGCGCGAAAACTGTTTTCGACGATCTTTGCCGTCTCTGATTCAATCGGTTTATCCAGCACGGTAAGCGGATAGTCTTTTGTATTGATCACTTCGTTCAGGAATTTAACGACCCTCGTCCTCGCCTTTTTGTTGGTACCGCTGCATACCCGCCAGAAATCACGGATACTCGCGACATAGTTCTTGCCAGGCATGACCCTTTCAAAGCTGTGCGCCAGCAGAGGATCGCTCTTGATACCTCTCCTCATGAAAACCTTTTTCATGATCGGATAAGCGATCTGCTCGGTCGTGCCCGGAGCCACAGTGGTTTCAATAAGGACAAGCGCGTCAGGAGAGATATGTTCAGCCATGATCGCAAGAGACTCTTCAAGCGGGGTCATGTCAGCGCGCCCGTTGCGCACATCGCCAAGTGCTTCCTTAAGGTAGTCGCACTGAATATCCACAACGACCACATCCGCGAGAGAGAGCACGTCATATACAAAGGTGGCCCTGAGCGTCTTTTTATCCAAAACGCACCTCCTGATCATCGGTGCGAGTTCCTGGTCTTCAGAGGTGACAGGAGATATTCCTTTATTCAGTATAGGGATCTTCCAGAAACTCCTCAGGCTCGGCCTCTGCATGCCTATGACATATTTTGACGGCTTCCCGTTCTTGCCAACAGTGTCTGCAATAACAGCCGCCATGGCAACACCAACAAAACCGACCCCCATGACCACAACGATCTCACGATCCATTCTCTTCTGCTTCGCTATCTCTTTTTTCAGGAGGGCTATTTCCTTTTTGTACTCTTCAGATGAAGGCAGTTGAAATCTCTCTCCATCCGGACTGACTGAATACTCAACGCTCATTTCATTTTCTCCTTTAGCAGATTTTTTTATTATTGAATTCCCAAGCATTAAATCTCATTAAAATCTTTTCATGCAAAAAGGCAGCATCCCCTTTGAAACTCCTGACTTAACCGACTACCTTATATCCGGCGTCATTAATAGCTTTTGAGATATCATCCCTATTCGTTTTTGATCCATCAAATATAACCGTTGCATTATCTACTGTCACATCCGCGGATGTAACTCCTTTGATACCGCTTAAGGCTTTCTTGACACTCATGACACAATGCTGGCAGCTCATCCCTTCTATCTTCAGTGTGATTTCAGCCATTTTGACCTCCCGTAAATAGTTCTTTACATTATACTGAAAATAACGGGTATTTACATTGTGAGCCCACTACCATCAACTCATTCATAGCTGCTCTGATCCAATGTTTGCAAACTCTGGAAGCACAGTTGCAAGAAGGGAAGGCTGGTGAAAAATTTCTATACGACACCACTAAAAACGAGTTAAGAGTTTGGAGTTAGGATTCAGAAAAAGATAAAGACACAACAGCGCAGAAGCAAAAATGTAAAATGCCTTGTGTCGATTAGAGAAATCATGAAGCAGTCTTCCCTTCTTGCCGAAAAGCTCCCTGCCTTTTGTAACCCCTGTGATTTATGGTATATTCTTAGGCAAATGGATAAAAAGCTCATCGATGAATCAAAGAAGTATCTGATGAATACTTACAACCGCGCCCCTATCGTCCTCAGAAAAGGGCGGGGTATGAAGGTATGGGATTCAACAGGCAAGGAGTATATCGACTTTGTCGGCGGGATCGCAGTGAATTGCCTTGGACACTGCCATCCAAAGGTTGTCATTGCCCTGCAAAAACAGGCGCAGAGGCTCATTCATGCCTCAAACCTTTATCATATCGAGCCTCAGATCAGGCTTGCCAAATTGCTGGTTGAGAACTCATTTGCAGATAAGGTCTTTTTTTGCAATTCAGGCGCAGAGGCCATAGAAGGATCGATCAAGCTTGCGCGAAAATATGCAAAAGACCATGTATCACCAGGGAAATACGGGATCATAACAGCACAAGGTTCGTTTCACGGAAGGACCCTTGCAGCCCTGAGCGCAACGGGGCAGGAAAAATTCCATAAAGGATTTGAGCCGCTGGTCCCGGGATTTACCTATGTGCCATTTAATGATATCGATGCGCTGAAGAAAGCAGTGAATGACAGCACCTGTGCGGTAATGCTTGAGCCTATCCAGGGCGAGGGAGGTGTTCGTGAACCGTCGGAAAATTATTTACAGCAGGTCCGGCAGATATGTGATGAGAACAGGCTGCTGCTTATCCTTGATGAGATCCAGACAGGTATGGGAAGGACCGGGAAACTTTTCGCTTATGAACATTCCGGCATACAGCCTGATATCATGGCGCTTGCAAAGGGGCTTGGGGGTGGTTTTCCCATAGGCGCCATTCTCGCGAAAGAGCATGTCGCTTCATCGTTTCAGCCAGGAACCCACGCTTCCACTTTTGGAGGAAATCCACTCGCATGCGCAGCGGCAACGGCTACCATGGAGACGCTCCTTGAAGACGGATTTCTGCTGGACCACTGCCGCCGTATCGGCACGTATTTTAAAGACTGTCTTGAAAAGCTGAAAAAAGAATACGCTTCATATATCATTGAGATCAGGGGAAAGGGACTGATGCTGGGAATGGAAATGACAAAGGCAGGAGACCCCATAGTGGAATCGTGCATGAAGATGGGATTTCTTGTCAACTGCACAAGCGGCAATGTGCTCCGTTTTACTCCCCCGCTCATTGTCACTGAGAAGGAAATTGATCATCTGATCGACACTCTCGAAGAGATCTTCGGAAGGTAGCGTCATTCAGATAGAAAGAGAACAGAACCATGAAAAAAGATTTTCTCACGCTGCTGGATCTGTCGCCAGAAGAGCTGCGGTCTCTTCTCAGGCGCGCGTCTGAACTGAAATCCGGGAAGGATACCTCAGTATGTCCGCTGATAGGGAAAAGCATAGGCCTCCTGTTCAATAAAACTTCAACCCGCACGCGTATATCTTTCCAGACCGGCATTTACCAGCTCGGGGCACAGGCGATATATATCAATACTAATGAATTGCAGCTCGGACGCGGTGAAACCATTGAAGATACCGCGAAAGTTTTATCGAGATATCTGCACGGCATCGTCATAAGGACCTATGAACATGCCATGATTGAAAACCTTGCCAGAAACTCCACTATTCCGATAGTAAACGGCCTTACCGACCTCCATCATCCGTGCCAGGCGCTTGCAGATATGCTGACCATACAGGAAAAGAAAGGAAAACTTAAGGGCATCCGCATGACATATATCGGTGACGGCAATAATGTCGCGAATTCATTGATAGAGGCTGCATTGCTCTCCGGAATAGACCTCGTAATTGCATGCCCAAAGGGTTTTGAACCAGACAGCAGGATATACGAACATGCACGCGCAAACGGCGCAAAAGTGAATATTGTCACTAACCCTGCAGATGCTGCAAAGGATGCCGATGTCCTTTATACCGATGTCTGGGTAAGCATGGGGCAGGAGAAAGAAGTGGAACGGAAAAAGAAAAAATTCGAAGGATATCAAATAAACAGCAAACTTGTTTCCCTCGCAAAACCTGATGTGATTGTCATGCATTGCCTGCCCGCCCACAGGGGGGAAGAGATAACTGACGAGGTACTTGATTCTCCGCAGAGCGTTGTCATAGACCAGGCAGAGAACAGGCTGCACACCCAGAAGGCGCTGCTTGAGAAGCTGGTGAAATAGTAACATGCCAACAATTCTCAAAGTTGGCCCATATCGTTTTTTCTTTTATGCTGGAGACAAAGATGAGCCGAAACATATTCATGTTGAAAGAGATGAGAAAATTGCGAAGTTTTGGCTTGACCCAGTCAGACTGCAATTCAGTTCTGGCTTTAGCAGAATGGAAATTGGTAAAATTTGAGAAAATAATCGGTGAGCGCCGCTCAGAATTTATGGAGGCATGGAATGACTGTTTCGGTTATGGAAATTGATATCCCTAACGCCGAAAAGGTGATCATAACAGGTGACACGCTCAGTGTAGATTTGAGCGATGGGCGAACTATCTCCGTTCCGATCTCCTGGTTCCCAAGACTTGCTCATGCGACCAGGAAAGAGCGGAATAACTGGAAGTTGATCGGAAAAGGACAGGGAATACACTGGCCGGACATAGACGAAGATATCAGTATTGAAGGACTCCTGGCAGGCAAACCTTCCGGTGAAAGTCAAAGATCCTTTAAAAAATGGCTTTCTCAACGCAAAACCTCCAAATAATCTTTTCATGGAGCAATCTCAACAATGAACATTCAGGAACTCATAAAACCACTTATACAGAAAAATTCCACAAAGATCATAATGGTAGTCCTTGATGGCGTCGGAGGGCTGCCAGATGCTTCAGGCAAGACAGAGCTTGAAGCAGCACATACACCCAATCTGGACTCGCTTGCAGGAAAGTCCGCCTGCGGCCTCCATGTCCCGGTCGCTTATGGAATAACCCCGGGAAGCGGGCCGGGACACCTCGGCATATTCGGTTACGACCCAATAGAATGCCAGATCGGAAGAGGGATTTTGGAGGCGCTCGGCCTGGGCCTTGGAGTAAGAAAGAGTGATGTGGCGGTAAGGTGTAATTATTCCACATTTGTCAACGGTATCATCACGGACAGGAGAGCCGGAAGGATACCGACCGGGAAAAGCAAAGAGCTCACTGAGAAGCTGCAGAAGGAATTAAGCAGCATCGATGAAGCAGAACTCATATTCGCGCCCGGCATGGAGCACAGGTTTGCAGTTCTTATCAGGTTCCCTGAACCCCTTGAGGCCGATGCAGCAATGATAAGCGACACAGACCCCCAGAAAGAAGGAAAGGCACCGCTCTATCCGTCAGCCCTGGCAAAAAACTCCGAAAGTGTGTCGCGTATTGCAGAGAAACTGATCAACAAGGCACATGATATTTTGAAAAATGAAACGAAAGCCAATTATATCCTGACGAGAGGTTTTTCCAGCATGCCGCATATCCCGAATTTTGATGAAGCGTTCGGATTAAATGCCCTTGCTATCGCTACATATCCAATGTACCGGGGCCTTGCAAAACTGGTAGGGATGGATACCCCTGCCCTTGAAGGCAGCGTTGAGGATGAGATACGCTTTCTGAAACAGAAATACAATGACCATGATTTCTTTTTCATGCACGTTAAAAAAGTCGATTCATACGGGGAGGACGGCAATTTTAAGGGAAAGGCCGCCCGCATAGAAGAATTTGACAAACTCCTGCCACAGATACTTGAACTCAAACCCGATGTGCTCGTCATAACCGGCGACCATTCAACACCATCTATAATGAAAGGCCATAGCTGGCACCCTGTGCCTGTGCTTATTAATTCCCCTTACGTCCTTGGGAAGATATGTGATGCCTTCTCTGAAAGGCAGTTCGTAAAGGGCGAGCTCGGCATTTTCCCTGCAGTCAATATTATGCCATTAGCGCTCGCACACGCAGGAAGACTGAAGAAGTTCGGGGCATGACACGGATTATTCATAAACTTGGACAAATATGGTGAAATAACATATTGGGCGATACCTTAGCATCTATTCATAAAAACATTCTGTTGAACGTGTAACGTGATCTGCGTTTATAAATCTATCGCATTCAAGATGTTTTTGAACCATGGCTTGTCCAGATAAATTTTATGAATAATCCGGGATAGGAATCTGGTGCGAGAAAGGGGAGTAAATGGGCGTGAGAGGACTCGAACCTCCACGGGCTGCCCCACCAGATCCTAAGTCTGGCGCGTCTGCCAGTTCCGCCACACGCCCTTTTTAGATCAATAGCGAAACAGATAAATATATCAGTTCCGCCACTCTCGCATGTTTACGATTTTACAGGATGAACAATATGTTTGTCCAAGCTGCTTCCCGTTTCTGTGACTGATGAATAAATACCTGCTCGTTATAGTCTATGAATCTAATGGGTATTGCTATAAAAGATTTGACCCTAAGGACATTCACCGGGAACCGGTATAGCCGGAAAGGGCTGCCAGTTGCGCAGGTTTGAGTATCCCTTCATATCGCTGGCCGCTGATGATCCATGTAGGATAGGTATTGATCCTGTGTTTTATGCATTCGGGAGAGACCGGCCCGCTGCGGCCTGCAGGCGCGCATTCCATATAGGGAAGTTTGCCAGATGATGCCCCGAACAGATCCTTCTGTTCCACGCATGTGGGTCACCAGTATGCGCCGTACATAACCGCATTATGACTGGAAAGATGTTCAGCCAGTCCCTCTAAATAAGGGTCTGCCGGCCCTGCCGCAGGATCGAACACCCCGCTGTAGTGTAAATGCATGCCCCCGACGATAACCAGCGCGATGATGGCTGTCTGTCTCGCAAATGCCGGGAATCTGAATTTAGGCAGTTCTCTGGGACGCTGATACGTTACCACTCCGAATATAGCAGCCAGGATCGCAAAGGAAGCAAGGCAGTAGACACAGGCTGACTCTATCACGAACATAGAAATACCTATAAGGTAGATGCTGTAGCTCAGGCCAATAGAGGAAATCGTCCACGCAAATTTCCAGTGTGAACCGGCATTGCGTACACGTATGCCAATGTACAGCAATGACGCGTAGGTCAGGAAACCCCAGAAGGATGTCGGAATTCCCAGAAAAGTGCCCCACCGGCTCCGCTGTACAATGTCGCATGCACTTCCTTCAATGCAACCCGCTATCGGCTGGCCCAGCCATGAGGACAGTGCCAGGTAGGCAGTCAGTATCAGACCCGCTCCAGCCAGTCCTGTGAGGGGCCAGTTCGGAAGCTCCAACATCTGCACCACCGGCTGTTTTTTCTTTTTTGAGGCCACTATATTTTCCTGAGATGTTATTAATTTCTATTAGGTTAAAAAATTAAACGGCTTTCGTTACAGGTAATTCTAACACAAATTATATCGTCCAGCTTCATCTGCTATTCCACCTATGACCTATAACCAACAACCTCCGAACTCTTGTCTTTCATTTGTCGTTAAGTGCTTTTCCACTTCCCCGTTATCTCCGCACCAAAAACGCAATCGATTCGATATGATATGTCTGAGGGAAGAAATCTATCATGTGCACTGATTCACAGGCATATTCCTTAAGCAGCTTTTTCATGTCCCGTGAGAATGTCGCGGGGTTGCACGATATGTAGACGATTCGCTCCGGTCTCGCTGTCAACACACTGCTCATGGCCCTGTTGGTAAGCCCGGCCCGTGGCGGGTCGAGAATTATAATGTCGTATTTTTCTTTTATCTGAAAATCTTCGGCTGAGGAATTGATAAACCTGCAATTCCTGATATTGTTGAACTGAAGGTTCCGTATGCCGTCCTCTATGGCATACGGATTTTCCTCGACAGCAGTTACTTCTGCTTCCATTGAAAGAGGCAGTGAAAAATTGCCCGCTCCGGAGAACATGTCCAGCATCTTCTTCCCCTTGACCGGCCCCAGATGTTCCCTCATGAATTTGATGACCTTTGCATTCAGTGTCCAGTGGCTCTGCAAAAACGTCCTCGGGGATACCGTGTACTTAACATTATCAATGGAAAATGTCACATACTCCTTTCCATAACAGGTGACTGATTTGTCAGGTGTCTCAATGCATATTCCTGTAAAACCCATTTCCCGGAACCTTGATACCAATGCGTTAATGGCTGACGTATTTATACTGGATGAGAGTTTGATCATTGCGGTGAAACCGTCTCTATTAGTAATATGTATTTCCCTGATCCGGGGATCATTCATCTGAGCCCTTACACAAGAAAATATCTTATTTACCTCGTCTGTCATGAGAGGGCAGATGTCAATATCAACGACCTCTCTTGAGTTCTCTCTGTAAAATCCCATCCCGTGTGAAGAGACTTTGAACTGTCCGCGTACCCGATAGTTCCAGTGCCTGTCACCGATCAAGGATGAAGAAAGCTGAATGTCTGACTTCGCGATCCTTCTTAGACAGTCCTGCAGGATCTCCTCTTTCATGGAAACCTGTTTTTCATAGGGGATATGCTGTAAATGGCACCCTCCGCATATTCCATAGTATTTGCACGCAGGCAGGATCCTGTGCTGAGATGGTTCGATGACCTCCCTGACCCGTGCGGTTAAGTAGTCTTTTCTTTCACTTTCAATGATGACCTCAGCTATCTCTCCAGGGAGTACAGCCCCCTTTATCATGACAATTTTTCCTTCATGCCTGCCAATTGAAATACTGCCGTAGGCCGGACGGTCAATCTTAATACGAAGAGTTTTCATATTCATGATGAACTCTGTTTTTCAAGGCACACAGGGACAAAGGAGCAAAGGCACAAAGGTGAGGCTGACGAAGATTTCTATACGACACCTTTGAAAAAAAGACTTTGAATCTTATCGAAAGA
>QZKC01000104.1 GCA_003599425.1 Nitrospiraceae bacterium
CGGCAAACTTATTGGGAACAACCCTGATCTTCCACTTCTCCGGTGTGCCGCAGACTGCTGATGCTTCCGGTGTTTTGTCTTCATTCCCCGGACAAAACGGGCACGATACACTGTAGGAAGGCACGGATGAATTAGCGGCCTCACGTTTCCTGAATTCATAAGGCCGCCTGGCTCTTTCTTTAGCGATGATGACCCAGTCGAATGTTGTCGGATCCTGCCGTAACTCAGACATGTTTTTTACTGAGACTTCATTTTTTCATATATCTTTTTCTGAAGCTCCCCTATCTCTTTCTCAAGTTGGTCCGCGTCCTCAGGCTTTGTGTCCGGATTTCTCATAGCTTCATAATAGTCGAATTTCTTATTGTGAAGCTCTCTTCGCAAACCCTTCGTATCATCCAAAAATTTCTGATAGACCTTCTGGTTATATCCCCACATACCGGGCCTCATCCCGTAGCCCATCATGCCCTTTCCCATCATACCGGGACCCATCATCATTCCTCTTCCCATCATTCCAGTCCCCATCATGCCGTATCCCATCATTCCCTGATTCATCATGCACGGGACATTCGTTCCATATCCCATCATTCCCGGTCCCATCATGCCAGGATACATCATATATTCCTCAGGCATATCCTCTTCCATTCCCGGCCCTCCCATCATGCCATACCCCATCATGTGTTCTTCCATGTCCGCATAACCGTAAGCAGTCAGGAAAATGAATATCACCCCAGTTATGAAAAACGTCTTCCTCATGATTACCTCCTCCTTGGTAAGTTTATTGTGAAAGATTATAAAGCGATCAAGGCTTCAATGTTCTTTTATAATACATTTTCATCAATGTCAACCCTGAGGCGTATTATTCATAGTGAACACAGTTCAGAAAGTTGCAGGCAGGGGAATCTGTGGAAGAATTTCTATACGACTCCGCTAAAAACGAGTTTAGAGTTTGGAGTTAAGAGGTTAGAAAAGACAAGGACAGAAATTGCCCTGAAGTAAAAATGCCTTGTGTCGATTATAGAAATTCTGAAACAGATTTCTTTGCCTGCTGTTCTCAAAGCTGACCGCTGATAGCTGATACCTGACAACTCCTTACTTCGGAGAATAAAAAAGATTCTTAAATACTGCGCGTAATATCCGGTAGCCGACAATAATTATCCCTTTGATATTGCCTGTCAGCTTGGACTTGCCTGTTCCCGCACGGTAACTGACCGGGACTTCAACAATGCGGAATCCAGCCTTTACTGCCTTAACCTGCATCTCTATGGTCCAGCCAAGGTTGTCATGCATGTCCAGTTTCAGCAGTTTATCGAATTTGATCGCCCTGAAAGGCCCTACATCTGTATAGCTGAAACCATAGAATATCCTGATCAGGAGGGTTGCCAGGAAATTCCCGAAGCGCACCGGGAAACGGAGCGCCCCTTTCTCAACTTTCCCCAAAATCCTCGATCCGAGAACAAGGTCATAATCCTCTTCAATCATGGGCGTCACAAGCCTGCTTATCTCGTCGGGATGATCGCTGTAGTTGCCGTCAACAAAAACCACGATATCGGGATTTCTTGTCTTCAGGTATTCAATCCCTCTAAGACAGGGATATCCATATCCTCTCCTTGATTCGGCCAGTATAGTCGCACCCTTGTCTTTTGCAATCGCAGAGGTGCGGTCACTGCTGCCATTATCTACCACCACAACCTCGTCAACCAGGTCTTGCGGGATATCACTCAAAACATGAGGCAGCGTCTTCTCCTCATTCAGTGCAGGGATGATGACGGCTATTTTCCTATCCTGAAACATTATTGTTGCTCCAAAACTCCTGCCACCATTTTATCTGATTTTCAATAAACACCGGCCTCTCGGGAACCATAAAGTAAATGAACGCCATTGCAATTACAATAAGTATAAACAATATACATATTATGTTCCCTCTGCTTTCAGCCTTCATTATGCATGACCCTTGCTATTTTGTAGTTATCATCTGCATATACTATTTTGAACTTCTCCTTGAGTGCTGCCATCCATCCGACCGAGGAGAAGATTCTCTTTTCGGTTTCAATCCATATGTCTTCTTCAGAATTTTTCCTGACCAATATGTACGTCACTTTATTTTCAGTTAGCTTCTTCAGCCATTCTTTGTACGCATCGGATTTTACATAGGTGATCCTGCTGGAAAAAGCGCTGTTCCACAGCGGCGACAGAAATAACGGCTCGAAGGTATATCCAAGGGTATCCCCTTCTGCAATATTTCTGCTTATCCATATCCAGTAGCCATACTCCTGCCTGGCATGAAGATCAATATTAAACGGGGCATGATTGGCAATGGTACGTTCCCGGGGATGCAGTTGCAGGAATTTTCTGATCTGTTCCGGAGTCACACACGGTGAGTTGGAAATTATACATGTATATGCTACGAGGAACAATGCTGCCGCTCTCAGCACAGTGCCTTTTTTTCGAAAATAATCGAGTGTAATGCCAAAAGATATCGCGCCGAGACCTGTAATAAATATGACATACCGCGGATTCCAGTTTCTTGGATGCATAAGAAATGCAGCGGCAATAAGCATAGATATGAACAGGAACCTGAAGTTCCTTTTTATGGCCGAATACACCGCTGAAAAAAACACTGCCGGCAATAACAGGATAAACCATATGGGCCCCAGTCCTCCCAGCCGTGAATCATAGAGATAATGATCTATATTCTCAAGCCATACATATAATGGCCTTGCAAACGGATGCAGTTCATTAATGGTCTGGGGAGCCGGCTCAATGAGGCCCTGATACAATCCTTTAAAGACCGTGGTATTGAAAAAAGATATTTCCATGGGATAAACAGGATTCCCGTAAACTATCCAGTTTTTGATGTACCAGTATCCGCCCATAATGAAAACGGGAATAAAAAAATATAAGAGATATGACCTGAAGCTTATGATGATAATTCTCAGTTTTAAAACAGTCTGCTTCCCTGAGGTCCGGTAATGAAACAGGCTCTCCCGGACAATAAATGCTGCTGACAGCAGCGCGGTAAACAGAGGTCCTGACCCCTTTGAACCGAGCAGTATCCCTGTTGTCAGTCCTGCCATGATGCCCGCGACATTCCTTTTCTGCTGATATTCATGTCCTGCATAAGTTGCGGCAGAGAAGCTTTCAAACCCGTCCCTGCCTGGCCCATTATCTATTAAAAAATTAATAGCAATGAGGAACAGCACTGATACGGCGATATCCACATAGTTTGTTGTGGATTGAAGGATGATAATGGGCGCAAAGAAAAAAAGCAGGGCTGAGTATATCGCGCACCTGCTGCTTACATTCATCTTGACAGCAATGCTATAGACAGCGAAGATCCCGGCAAGGGTGAAGAAGAGCTGGCTCAGATCTGTAATGACATCGCTTCGCAGGAATATGATATTCCACAGGAAAAAGAGTTCGGTGTTCTTGGGGAAAATATTGATGAACTGATCAATAAATGAATGGTTGGGCACTTCCTGTATGGCGCCGCTCTGCATAATATACCCGACAATAGGCAGGTGATACCAAAGCGCATCCCATGTATAGGATGGGAAAAGATAGCCCAGAAATATTATCCAGCATACTGCCGCCAGAAAAAGAATAACTATGACTGACAGAATTAGATCGCTCCTAACTTCTGCCATGAAACAGAAAAATTTCCCGGACATCTCCCTGACAACATTCAGATGCGTTTCCTGTTGTCCGGTGCGCTGCGCCTGTTTTTTCCCCAGCCTCGAGGCAATGAGCAGAACGACTGACGAGACAAAAACATTCAGAAAAAAAAGCGGCATTGCATAAAGTTTTCGAATCACGATGCCGAGCAGCATCTCCGCAACTATGATTTGCGTCAGTCCCAGAACAAATGTGCCCGTTATCCTGTCAGTAAATGAAAGAAGCCCTTTTTGTCTGAAAAGGAAAATATACCAGGCAAGAAACAAAAGAAAGTTTATTGTGATATACAATGCGGTATTCAATTGCCCTGCATAACCTCAGAGGATTTAGATAAAAAAACCATATAAATTCGAATGATCTGTTGACTATTCAAACAAAATATCTCTGTGCTCTCTGTGGTTTTTCAATCAAAACAGTTCCAGAATCTTCTTATACTGCAGTCAGTCATTTCATGATAATATTTTATCTGCTTCTCTGCCTTTTCCTTCATGCCCATTTCCTCATATACTATCCCGATATCCCACAGTGCGTACCGATGTGCAGGTTCTAATTCAAGGACCTTCTCATACTCAGATAGGGCTTCCTCGTAACGCCCGCTGTCTTTGTAAATATTTCCGATAGCATGATGAGCATTGAAATTATCAGGAGAGATTTCCAGCGCCTTCCGGAACAGCCTTATCGCATTATCATACTGCTTCATTTCTACGTAGATATACCCCAGATCAAAGTACGCATAGGGGTGCCCTGGAGCTGCTTCCAGCAGTTTCATGTATATCTTTTCAGCCCTGAAAAAATCCTTTCTGTCCTTATAAATAAGGCCGAGACGATAAAGCGCATATGCATCGCCTGGATTGGACTCCACCCCTTTTGTGTACTCGCTAATAGCTTTGTCCTCTGAATTTAAAGTCTGATAGAAAATCGCAAGGAGGGTATGCCTGTTGTTAATTACAAATAAAGAAATACCTGCCAGGAGCAGGCACAGTACAACAAGGCTGATGATTTTTTTTTATTTTTCATTTCTTAAAGACAAATTTGATCTTCCTTGTCCGTCATGCCCGAAGCCTACCCTCGAATTTCTCGGTCAGGGGGTTCTTTATCGGGCATCCAAGTCCCCGCTTTCGCAGGAATAGCAGCAACTGCCTGGAATAAACGATATATTGACAGATTTATTAATGTACGTAAACCAGGTTCAATGCAACGGTTTCACCGAGTGCGTAATTTTTGGTGCTGAAATCACCAACACCGGACAGATCTCTGGAATACATGAGTACTGTCTGCCATTGAGGAGTTATGTTGAATTGCAGCCCGATAGTACCCTGGAGATCATCCGGCTCAAGTCCCAACGTGTCTAATATAAGCTCTCCCCGTGTCTTATTGTTTTGTGTAAATCCACCACCTTTAACAGCCTCGAGATACAAACGATCAGAAATTTCAGCATTGCCGACTGACTTGAACCAATCCAGCCCAGCTATTACAGACAGCCACGGAGTAACAGCATATCCACCTGAAAGCGAAGCGAACACCTGGTCTGACGGCTTAAATGTCACAGGGTCTAACTGATCATTCTCAAACCTGTATTTATATCCGGCATTAAATACCATATATCCTGCTCCAAGGCCTCTGCCGAATTGAAGCGCGACTTTTGTGTCGTATTGCCCATCACCAAGACTCAGATTAAATAAAGGATTATCATATTTATATGCTTCTGGTATTTTTACTTCGCCCTGTATGGACATCAGAAACCCGGTGCCGAAAAGATCAGGAGAAAGATTGTACCTCAACCCCAGTGTAATATCGCCTATCCCGCTTGGCCCATCTTCCTTCGCATATCTCATGGTATCATTGGATTTTTGAGTGTCCCACCAGAAAGAGGCAATCGCAGTCAGTGTATCCGTGATGCCATACTCGCCATAATAACCAAGCTTTGTAGATGTAAACTCTTCCTCCTCATTCCTGAATCTTTTACCATGTGTTGTTACTAATTCATCATTTACATCTCTTTCAAGAGTGCTGAATTTTTTTATGGTCTTGTAATGACTTATTCCCAATGAATTATAAGAATGACCTTTTGCCTGTGTCCACGCGGCAAGAACTTCGTGTGAAGTAAAGATGCATACAACTGCCAGCATAAAACCGAATAAAATTCTCTTTTTCATTGTTCATCTCCTTTGATTTAAGAATTTATTTTTCTATCGTTGCAACCTTCTTTATTCTTTACTATGCTGCCATGACATCTTCAGCATTTCGCTTTGAAAACAGATGGCGTAAAAACCGGTTCGAAAAAATTGTTTTCAATATTACTTGATAAATTGACAAAAAAGCAACATAAAAAAACCCAATTTGAAAGATCATAAGGAAAGGAATAGACACATAAATTTTATTTATATAAGCGAAGTAAATATTGAAAGTGAAATATACTCCAAGGAACAGTTCAAACAGCACCAGAGAATTTATTTCTCCCTGGTATTTCTTGCCAAGCCAGCCGTCTTTCTTCTTTTCGATCATGTATTTCGGGGTGCGCTTGAATTCGGTCTCTTTGTTGAACAGCGCCTCAAGGACTGCCTTTGAATTATTCACAGAAAGGCCTATGCCAAGTGACATCAGCATGGGCATATACAGCAGCCTTGATCTCCAGTCCTTATATATCTCCTTTTGAGAACAGAGATAAAAAAATGATATCCCGGTGGTCGCAACCAGCAGGAACGGGACATCGGTCACTATCATCTGAAACCACCCTATATTGATCCTTGCAACCATTGATGGGTACATCAAAAGCGAAAGAAGCAGCATGAGCAGGTAAGATATATTGTTTGTAAGATGAAAAAATGCTTCCACCTTGACTTTCAGGGGGAGGTCGCTCTTGAGTATTGGAACTATCAGTTTCTTGGCTGTTTGGATCGAACCCTTAGCCCAACGGTTCTGCTGGCTCTTGAATGCATTAATGTCCACTGGGATCTCCGAAGGAGCTGTCTCATCCTTGAGGAAGATGAATTTCCATCCTTTCAATTGGGACCTGTAGCTAAGATCAAGATCTTCTGTCAGCGTATCATGCTGCCATCCACCTGCCGTCTCTATCGCCTCTTTCCTCCAGACACCGGCAGTCCCGTTAAAATTAAAGAACCTTCCGGACCAGTTCCTTGCCGTATGTTCAATAACAAAATGTCCATCAAGCATGATCGCCTGTATCCTGGTCAGCAGGGAATAGTCTCTGTTCAAATATGTCCACCTCGTCTGCACCATTCCGACCGACCTGTCCGAAAAATAATGAATTGTCTTTTGCAGGATATCACTTTGCGGGACAAAGTCAGCATCAAATACAGCTATGTATTCGCCTTTGGCTGATTTAAGTCCATGAGCCAGCGCCCCGCTTTTAAATCCTTCCCGCTTTTCACGGTGTATATAGCTGATATCGTAGCCCTTGTCCCTGAACTCTTTTACACATTCCCTGGCAGTTTGCGCCGTTTCATCGGTTGAATCATCAAGCACCTGAATATCAAGGAGTTCCCTGGGATAATCTATACTGCAGGATGCTGCGATCAACCGCCTCACAACATACAGTTCATTATATATGGGCAACTGGACAGTAACACGCGGCAGGGATTGCAATCTATTCTTCAATACAGGCCTGTTTTTTTGATTCCTGTAATAAAGATAGACCATATAATAGCGGTGGGATGCATATGTAAAAACTGTAATGAGAACAAGAAAATAAATTACCAGAAACAAGTAAAGTAACATGAATCAACCTCTAAGCTTTTGAATCTTATATGATGAACAAATAGTTTTAGGACGTGCCATTATAACACACGGTAATTGACAGGGGCAATTAGAAATTCTTATAGCTCAATTATGCCGGGGAAGAGTCAATGCTGGATAAAAAATGATCGCCGGGGAAAATGACGTTTAACAAATAAGAATATTCCTCTCCTATCTCTATTAAAATCTTGATTTTATCCCGCCAAAGACCCTATATTAATACATGAGACAGGGTTCACTGAAATCTCATATAGCATCATCTCCCTCGTGGACAACAATATTAAAGGCTCTTGCTGATGAAAACCGTCTTCAGATCATCGGTGCACTGTTAAAACAGGAATCTTCAGTCCAGAATCTGTCCACCACCCTTGATATGAAAATATACAACATTTCAAAGCACCTTAAGATCCTTGAAGGGACAGGGCTGGTTGAAAAAAAGAAAGACGGCATCCACAGGATTTACAGCATAACATCAAATCTGAGATCCCGTCTGTCCAGGGACAACCAGGTATTGGACCTCGGCTGTTGCAAGTTTACATTCGGCGATCTGGAAAAATAAGTTCCGGCATCAAAGGCTCTGATCTTTTTGATACCGCTCCTGATAAGCATTGTTTACTGCGCATTATATATTGACTTCACCCTGAGAAATTATTTATTAAGGAACTATGGCAAGGCAGCAGAAAAGAGTCGGCATGCTGATCAACCTCAACAGGTGTATCGGATGTTACGCCTGCCAGGTAACATGCAAGGCTGAATACGCCCTTCCTGCCGGAACCCTCCGGTGCAGGGTCAAAACATATTGTTCAGGCAAATATCCCGACATAAAAAAGATATTCATTCCCCAACTTTGCAATCATTGCGACCACGCACCATGTATTGAGGAATGCAGGGAGAAAGCCCTTTTCAGGAATCAGGATGGGGTAGTGGTTCTAAATGACAGCTCCTGTGCTGGTTGCAGTATGTGCCAGGAAAAATGTCCATATCATGCAATTGAGATAAGCAGTGTCACAGGGAAAGCCGAAAAATGTGACTTCTGCTACGGGAGGATTACACAGGGGCTTTTACCCGTTTGCGTGCAAAGCTGCATGGGAAAGGCAATGCTTTTCGGCGACATCAATGACCCGAAAAGCGCAATATCTTCTGAACTGTCAAAACATCAGTTAAAGGTGCTCAATCCTGAGTTTGAGACAAACCCTTCTGTTTTTTATATCTTGAAAGATGAAGCATGCGATACCCCCTTAAAAAACTATTCGCCGGCCAATGTGCCTTCCACCCAACGCGCAAGGATAAAACAACCTGCCCCTCAAACTGGTTCCGCTGCAAAAATGGTCTATACATCGGACGTCATGTGCCCTTCTGAATGCGGCATTTCCATACTCGTAGAAAACGGAGTCGCAACAAAAATCTACGGCAATCCCCACACTCTTATCAACAACGGGGCCTTCTGCGCAAAAGGCGCTTCAGGGCTTCAGCTCACATACTCTCCTCACAGAATAAAAACTCCTCTCATCAGGGCGGGAAAAAGGGGGGAGGACACATGGAGAGAGGCCACATGGGAAGAAGCATGTGATTATATAGCGGCAAAACTTGTTCAGATCAAAAAGAGGTTCGGGGCTGAATCTGTGATCCTTGATTGTGGCGATGTTACTGACAGGGAGGCATATTACAGGCTTTTCCACGCGTTTGGTACTCCAAACACATACAATCACGGAAGCATTTGCGATCCCAACCGCAGATGGGGACAGGGCATCATGCTGGGAGACGAAAGGCCGCTGCCTGATGTACAGAGGCCAGCGCTGCTAAGAGACGATGACAATGAACTGAGCCTCAGGAAAACTCACGATGCCAGACTCCTCCTGAGCGTCGGCAGCAACCCGTTTGTAGCGACAAGGTACAATTACATGTCAAATGGCATCGTAGCCGCGCGTGAAGAAAACGGATGCATATACATTGTGATCGACCCCTCACATACCAATTCTGCTGCTCACGCTGACATGTGGGTACCTATTATACCCGGAACAGATGCAGCTCTTTTGGCTGGCATGCTCTTTTACATCATTAAAAATGATTCTTCATCCGGAGAACACAGATACATTGATCACAACTTCATCAAAAACTTCACCTCAGGCTGGCATGAATTCAGAGACACCTTTATTTCATATACTGAAATGCAGGACCCCTCCAACAACCTGAGGTTCTTCACCCCTGAATGGACTGAGGAAAAGACCGGCATCTCCATTGACAACATCAGAAAGGTAGCGCACCTATTTGGCAGCACTAAACCTGCTGCAATGGAAATAGGAATGCACGGCACCGCTCACCATACTAATGGCGATATTACCTCTATACTTGCCTCAGCGCTCTCCCTGATCACGGGCAACGTTGACGCTCCGGGAGGCACCGTATTCACCGACTCACTAAAGCCCAAAAGAGGCGCGAAGACCTCAGGCAGAAAATTTCTGGAAAAAACCGTCAGCAGGATGATCAACGGAAATCAGGGCACTGCCAGGCTTTCAGAGCTGCATAAGGACCTATATGGCGACTTCCCTGCCGCATGGAAAGGGGTGCTCGCTGACCTGCCCCATAAAATAAGACAGGGCGTAGAACTGAAACACGGGCCCTTTAAAGGCCATCGCTATCCAGTGAAAGCATTTATTACAAGGGCGGGCAATCCTGTGATAACAGGAGGCAGCACAGGCGACTGGATCGATGCATTGACCCTGAAGACAGATCCAGATTTTGATGATGAATACCAGCTTGAGCTAATAGTGTTCATCGACACGCATATCACAGTCACTGGGAAATATGCTGATGTCATCCTCCCTGAGGCAGGTTTTCTCGAAAGGATGGGAGTCAGTGATGTGTATACCTTCAGTCCCGAGATCGCGCTCAGGGACCAGGCTATCGCTCCGCTCCATGAATCAAAAACACCCTATGAAATTATGATCTCCCTGTCAGAAGCTCTCGTCAGAAATCATGATCCTGACATCATGCCGGACGATTTCACCCTGAAATATAAAAACGAAGAGAGCTTTATAAATGAAATTCTTGCCGAGGCTCCCGGTCTTTACAATTATGGCGAACCACGCCCTTATCCTGACCTTCCTGAAGGCTGTTTTATTATCGGCGCTCCTGACAACCCTTCCGCCATCTGGGGCCAAAAGACGATCAGGCAGGGAGAACCTGTTACAGTTGACTGGCTGCGAAAGCACAATGGCGTGGCAATATGGCCTGCAAGCTATTACCGGTACAAGAGATCGAACGGGCTTCCGAACGGAATTTACCCGGGGACAGGCACAGGCAAATTTGAGTTCAGGTTCTCTTATCTTGAAAATATCAACAAAGCATTCGGCACGGAATTCCCTGTTACATTCTACTGGAGAGACTGTAAATGGAACCCGAAGAATCCACTCTATGAAAAACTCATAAAAGAGTATCCCTTCCAGTTAATAAGCGGCAGGGCGCATCATTCTATGACCATGACGCAGGTCTGTCCGAACCTTACAGAAACAGAAACTGAATGCATGAAAAAGATGAACGATGAATTCTCAGCAGCCTCCTTCAGTTCCCCTCTTGACCAGGAGATGCATTATAAGGCTGATACAGTATCCATCCCGGTCTTCGCCGTGAACATTTCTGACGGTGAGAAGCTCGAGATAAAGACCGGAGATATTGTTACACTGGAAACTCCCTTTAAAAAACAGGTCCGTGGGAAAGTCTTTCTGACAGAGGAGATCATGCCCGGAGCAATAAAAACAGCCTTCGGTCCGGGAGGGCAGCAGGCATCCGGTCTCGGTTTCAACACCCATACCTCAGGATATACGCCAAATATCAATGAATGCTTTGACCCTGAGAACTTATCTCCATTCACAGGAATGCCGGGGTTTGGCGATATAATGGTGAAAGTTATCAGGGAATCTTTTTAGCCTGCGCGCATCCCTGCTATCCCCTTGAAAAATCTAAGGGTAATTGCTAAATTACTCCATGTCCGAACTTGACGAACTGAGAAAAAAGATCGATGAGATCGACCAGCGGATTGTTGAACTGCTGAACAGGAGAGCAGAGATCGCGATCGAAATCGGAAAAGCAAAGCAGGACAAAAACTTAAGTATCCATTCACCCCAGAGGGAACGTGAGATCTTTCAGAAGCTCACCGAGGGCAACCCCGGGCCTTTTCCCAACAATGTCCTCAGATTAATTTATGAAGAAATCTTCTCAGCCTCTTTATCCCTGCAGCAGCCCTTAAAGGTTGCATATCTGGGGCCGTCTGCGACATTTACTCACCTGTCGGCAAGCAGAAAATTCGGCTCATCTGCAGAGTATCTGCCCGAAAGTACTATCAAGGGGGTCTTTGAAGCTGTTACAGGGGGAAAAGCACAATATGGCGTGATCCCGGTTGAAAATTCAAACGAAGGTGTGGTCAATTACACCCTCGACATGTTCATTGATTTTGATCTGAAGATCGCTTTTGAGATCATGCTGCAGATCTCTCATAACCTTCTGTCAAAATCCGGAAAAAGAGAAGACATCAGAAAAATATTTTCCCATCCCCAGGCCAGGGCTCAGTGCCGGGGATGGCTTGAAAAAAATTTTCAGGGAATTCCCATTGTCGAAGAACTGAGCACTGCCGCTGCAGCAAAACGTGTTTCCAAAGACCCGGCCGCTGCTGCTGTTGCCAGTGAACTGGCTGCCTCTGAGTACAATCTGCTGTTCGTTGAAAAAAGAATAGAGGATTATAAAAACAACTTCACCCGCTTTCTTGTGATCGCAAAGGAGTCGTCTCCCAGAACAGGGAAAGACAAAACCTCGGTCCTGCTATCGATCAAGGATAAACCCGGCGCCCTTTTCTCGATACTGAAACCCTTCGCGAGACACAAGATCAATCTCACCAAGATCGAGTCACGGCCCTCACGCAGAAAAGCATGGGAATATATTTTCTTTATTGATATGGAAGGGCACATGGAAGACAAAGGGGTCAAAAAGGCAATTTTGGACCTAAAAGAAGAATGCCTCTACCTTAAAGTCCTCGGCTCCTACCCTTCGGCTGAATGACAAAAATCAAAAATGAAAGATCAAACATCAAAAGTGCGGAAAAATAATTTTCAAAATAAATACCACAATTTTGATTTTTGATCTTTAATCTTTGACCTTCTCATGATCCACGCACCTGAACACATAAAGAGCATCAGCCCCTATGTCCCGGGCAAGCCGGTTGAGGAACTTGAGCGGGAACTCGGTATTTCAGGGTCGATAAAGCTCGCGTCCAATGAAAATCCCCTGGGCCCGTCCCCCCTCGCGATCAGGGAACTCAGAAAAGGTATACGCGGGTTAAACAGATATCCTGACGGGAGCTGTTTCTATCTGAAGGACGCTCTGTCCGCGAAACTGAATATCAGGCCGGAAGAGATATTGTTCGGCAATGGATCAAACGAACTGATAGAGCTGGCTGTCAGAACGTTCATGAGCCCCGGAGATGAAGCGATAATGGCCCATCCATCGTTTGTAGTGTATTCAATGATCGTCCAGGCTGTGAACGGCAGGAGCATCATGGCCCCCTTAAAAGACTGGCGCCACGATCTCGATGAAATGGCCGCAAGAATAACCCCGAAGACAAAGATCATCTTTATCGCGAATCCCAACAATCCGACCGGCACGGTCAACACAAAAGCTGAAATGGAACGCCTGATGAACAAAGTCCCTGAAGGGGTGCTTGTTGTGGTTGACGAAGCGTACTGCGAATATGTTGCATCCCCGGAATATGCGGACAGCCTGAAATATTTCAGAAACGGCAGGGATATACTTATCCTGAGAACTTTTTCTAAAATATACGGCCTTGCGGGACTGAGAATAGGATACGGAATCGCTAACCCATCCCTGACCACAGAGATGAACAGGGTAAGACAGCCATTCAATGTGAATTCGCTGGCACAGAAAGCAGCCAGCGCCGCACTGAATGACGAAAAACATATTGCGCGGTCAAAACGGAAAAATGAAGCAGGCAAAAAATATTTATACAAAGAACTGGGCAAACTTGGATTCACATTCGTGCCGACTGAAGCAAATTTCATTTATGTTCCATTAAAGGATCACGGGGCCTTCAGCCTGTACAATGCCCTGCTCCGCGAGGGAGTGATCGTAAGACCTATGGGACAGGATGCAGTCCGTGTTACAATAGGGCTTCCTGAAGAAAACAGGAAATTGATAGCGGCATTGAAAACATGCAAAATGTAACATGCATTATCAAGATTCACAACCGAAATTTTGTTTTATAATTTTTATTTTTAAAAGGAGGCGGTATGGATATTATAGTAGTTAAAAAGAGCGTCACGGCAAAAGAACTCCGTCATATTGTCAGGAAGCTCGAAGGCCGTGGGTTCAAAGCTAATATCTCAAAGGGTACGGAAAGGACCGTTATCGGTGTTATCGGGGATACATCCAAGATCACAGAGGATGAATCGAATGCCTTTGCATCGATGCCGGGCGTTGAGAAGATCCACAGGATCATTCAGCCCTTCAGGCTTGCAAGCCGGGATTTCAAATCACAGGATTCTGTAATTAAGATCGGCAAGCAGGCAATCGGCGGTAAAAAGATACATATTATGGCCGGCCCATGCGCGGTCGAAAACCTGCCAACACTCCTTAAAATAGGCAAAGAGGTCAAAAAAGCCGGCGCTACATTCATTCGCGGCGGGGCTTTCAAACCAAGAACCTCTCCTTATACATTCCAGGGACTCGGCGAAGAGGGATTGAAATATCTCGCTGAGGTAAGGGAAAAGACCGGAATGCCAGTTGTTACCGAGATCATGGACCCAAGAGATATCGATGTCCTCCTGAAATACACCGACGTCATTCAGATAGGGACGCGGAACATGCAGAACTTCAGGCTCCTCCAGGAGGTCGGGCAATACGACATTCCCATCGTCCTGAAAAGAGGCCTCTCAGCAACCGTAAAAGAGCTGCTCATGGCAGCAGAATACATCATGGCACAGGGGAATGACAAAGTTATCCTGTGCGAGAGAGGGATCAGGACTTTTGAGACCGCAACACGGAACACACTCGATCTGAATGCAATCCCCGTGTTAAAGAGCCTCTCTCATCTTCCCGTAATTGTAGACCCGAGTCACGGAGCAGGACACTGGAGGCTTGTTGCGCCCATGTCAAAAGCAGCTATCGCGGCAGGAGCAGACGGGTTGATCATCGAAGTGCATACCAACCCTGAAGAAGCGCTCTCAGACGGCGAGCAGTCTCTGAAACCCGGCAAGTTCACTACACTCATGAAGGAACTTAAGGCCGTGGCAAAAGCTGTTGGAAGGGAAATTTAGATAAAAAAATAAAATGAAAAGATCAAAATTGAGGAATAATTTTTAATAAAGACCTGCTGCAATTTTTATCTTTGATCTTTCCTTTTTGATTTAATTCAGCAGTTATGAATATACACTTTAAAAATATCTGCATCGTCGGGGTAGGCCTTATGGGCGGTTCCTTTGCGCTTGCGCTCAAGGCACAGGGCTTTAAAGGTAAAATAACCGGCATAGGGAGAACCAGGAAAAATCTGATCAAGGCAAAAAGGCTGGGGGTCATAGATTTTTATACAACCGAATATAAGGCCGCCGTGCAAAATGCCGACCTGGTCCTGCTGGCCACGCCAGTAGGCTGGGCTGAGCCAATTGTCAGGAAAATCCGTCAGCACCTGAAAAAAGGCGCGATCGTAACTGATGTCGGAAGCGTCAAATCCCGGATCGTAAAGAAGATCGAACCATTGATGCCAAAAGGCATGCATTTTGTTGGAGCACATCCTATCGCTGGCAGAGAATGTTCTGGTATTGAGTGCGCGACCGCAGAACTTTACAGGAACGCACGCTGTATTATCACCCCCGGAGCGCATACAGACAAAAAAGCATTGAAGAAGGTTGTACAGCTCTGGAAAGCCGTCGGTTCAAAAGTCGTGCTCATGGAACCAGAAAAACATGACATGATCTTTGCGGAAGTAAGTCATCTCCCTCATGTAGTCGCTTATGCGCTGGTCAACAGTATCGCCAAGACAGAAAACAATATACTTCACCATGGCGGCAAGGGGCTTAGGGATATGACGAGAATCGCCCTGAGTTCTCCTGAATTGTGGCGGGACATTTGTGAACACAACAGAAAAAACCTCCTTAACTCGTTGAGAAATTTCTCTTCCCATGTCTCGCATCTGACACACCTCATTCAGAGATCAGACTGGCCTGGTCTTGAAAATGAATTCAGCAAAGCCAAAGAGGCCCGGCAGATCCTTGAGTGAGATAAGGATCAGATACTCAACTCCTTTACGGGGGGAGATAATCCCTCCTCCTGACAAGTCAATTTCTCACCGGGCCGTAATCCTTTCATCTCTCGCAGAAGGCACAAGCGTCATCAGGAATTTCCTTTTTGCTGAAGACCCCGTGAGTACAGTCAACGCGTTCAGACAGATGGGGGCAGAAATAAAAATTGAGGGGCAAGGGACAAGAGGCAGGGGGCAAGAAACAAAAATAATAATTAATGGAAAAGGGTTATCAGGACTGTCTGCGCCGGAAGCTGAGATCGACTGCGGTAATTCTGGCACGACGATGAGACTGCTTTGCGGTGTGCTCTCAGGCCAGCCTTTTTCAGCAACTCTTAAAGGTGATGCCTCTTTAACCCGAAGGCCCATGAAAAGAGTCATGGAACCGCTCTCTCTGATGGGAGCAGCCTTTAAATCTGAAAACGGTTATCCGCCTTTGACAGTAACAGGCGGGTATCTTCAGCCGATCCATTATCAATCTCCTGTTGCAAGCGCTCAGGTAAAATCCTCTGTTCTTCTTGCAGGCCTCTATTGTGACGGCGTCACTTCCGTGACAGAACCAGAAAGATCGAGAGACCATACAGAGCGCATGCTCAAAGCTGCAGGGGCGCACCTGGCCGTGGATAATCTAACAGTAAGCGTCAAAGGCAGGGCCACGCTGAAACCCTCTGACATCATCGTTCCAAATGATTTTTCATCAGCCGCCTTTTTCATGACAGCAGGAATACTTGTCCCCGGTTCAGAGATACTGATAAAAAATGTGGGCATTAATCCTACCAGGACCGGCCTGCTGGAAATCCTCAGGTCCATGGGAGCAGAGATAAGCCTCGAAAACGAGCGAGAGGTTTCAGGTGAACCTGTCGCCGATATCCATGTAAGGCATACGCCGCTAAAGGGAATCGAAGTCAGCGGCGACATGGTACCGAAGACCATCGACGAATTCCCGATACTATGCGTTGCCGCGGCTTTGGCTCAGGGGCATACAAAGATAACTGGCGCAAAAGAATTGCGGGTGAAAGAGTCTGACAGAATAACAACCATGTCCAATGCGCTTAAAAAAATGGGTATAAGTGTCGAAGAGCTCGAAGACGGTTTGATAATTGAAGGGAGAGAAAGACTGAAACCCGCTACGATACAGAGTTGCGGAGATCACAGAATTGCAATGTCCATGGCAATAGCCGGGCTCAGGGCCGACGGCGAGACCACGGTCCTCGATACAGATTGCATCAAGACCTCGTTCCCGGGGTTCATGGAATTGCTCGAAACGCTGCAAAAATAAGCGAAAATATTCAACGTCTACTCCCATCACAAATGGCAGCCTGCTGCTTTTCTTGGCGTCCATATCAGTTGACAGTATCAGTGGTTACTGACACTGTCACTAACCACTGATACCCCTGCCCTGATTCCCTGAACCTGCAATATCGGACAGAGTTCACCATGAATTAAGTAGTTGATCCCTTTTTCATCTCCCCGCATAGATTACAGTTTCCGATTTTGGTATTATATTTCCGCGGTTAAAAGTTGCATTCATCGACATACTGAATCTGTCATTCTGCACTTGATGCGGAATCCATGGTTTGACAGGCTCACCATGACATCATTGTCACCCTGAGCTTGTCGAAGGGTGGATTCCCGCGTTTGCGGGAATGACGCTTCTCGGACATTGTATAATTTAAAACCCATGAAAAACGTTATCACCATAGACGGGCCCTCAGGAGCGGGGAAAGGTACGATAGCCAGGCTCCTTGCAAAAAAGCTGGGTTACAAATACCTTGATACCGGCGCCCTGTACAGAGCAGTTGCGTGGAAAGTACGGGAAGAGAGAACAGACCTCAGCAATGAGAGCGCACTGAAGAGGCTCATTGAAAACATAAAGATCACGTTCAATGGAGACAGGATCACTGCTGACGGCGTTGACATTACTTCCGAAATAAGGACAGCCGAAATTGGGGAGCTGAGTTCACAGGTATCCGCCCTCCCATCCGTGCGTGCAGGGCTTTTCGGGATACAGAGGAACATGTGCCTCCAGGGGGATGTCGTGATAGAAGGAAGGGATACGGGAACAACCATCTTCCCTGAATCTGAGAACAAATTCTATCTTGACGCTTCCGTTGAAGAGCGGGCGCGGAGGAGGTACGAAGAACTAAAGATGAAAGATGCTGCGATCACTCTTGCGGCAACCATTGAAGATATAAAAAAGAGGGATACGAGAGACTCGACCCGGCAGACATCTCCCCTTACAAGAACAGATGACATGGTGTATATTGATTCTACAAATCTGAGCATAGAAGATGTTGTAGAGAAAATAACAGGAAGCCTGAAGAGATAAAAGGAACAAGTATGTTTATCAGTCTGTTATACAATCTTGCAAAGATCATTATAAGGCTCATCATCCGCATCAATGGCGGGCTTGAAGTGAAAAGCAAAGAGAATGTACCGCTCACGGGAGGGGTGATCATCGCTGCAAATCATATCAGTTATCTGGACCCTCCCATCGTAGGAGCCGTGCTTCCAAGACGGGCGACCTTCATGGCAAGGAAAGGACTTTTTGAAATGCCCATTTTGGGCTGGGCCATTAAACAGTGCGCGATCCCTGTTGACAGGCAAAAGACCCGCCCATCTACTATAAAGGAAGCTATAAGACGGCTGAAAGCCGGAGAAGCCGTTGTCCTTTTCCCTGAAGGAAGGAGGAGCGAGACAGGCGAACTCCTTGAAGGCAAGCGCGGCATTGGAATGCTTGTGAGCATGAGCAATGTACCGGTAGTTCCCGCATTTATAATAGGATCAGACCAGGCCCTGCCTGTAGACGCCAAATGGCTGAAACGTGCAAAGGTTACGGTAGTATTTGGCAAACCGATATATTATACTTCTATACATAAAGAGGCTATCCCGGCTGATCTCCTCCATGACGACATCAGCAAAACTATCATGAACGCAATCAGGGAAATGAAAAATAATTATGCAAGTAATAGTCGCTAAGAAAGCGGGGTTCTGTTTCGGGGTGAAGCGGGCAATTGATATTACCTTCAACCTTGCCAAAGAGGCGAAAAAGGGAGTATTTACATATGGCCCCCTGATCCACAATCCGCAGGTAGTTGAGGAACTGGAGCAGAAAGGCATACATACGATAGCACGCCTGTCCTCTCCTGATATCAAAACACTGATCATCAGGACTCATGGAGTGGCTCCGCAGGTTTATGCGGATACGGAGAAAATGGGATATAATGTTATCGATGCAACCTGTCCTTTCGTCAAGAAGGCACAGATATTTACTAAGACCCTTCGGGACGAGAAGTATCAGGTGCTTATTATCGGTGATGAGAGACACCCGGAAGTGCAGGGACTGACCGGCTTTGCAGGCAGCGATGTCATTGTTGCCGACAGCGCGGAAAATCTGCCGCGTGTAAAAAAAAAGGTCGGGATCATTGTGCAGACAACACAGTCCTTCGAAACATTCAGAAGAATCGTATCAAAGGTCATCGAACAGGCGAGGGAAGTAAAAATATATAATACGATATGCGATTCCACTGTCCAGAGGGTAAAAGAGACAAGAGAACTTGCCGGGAAAGTGGATCTCATGATCATCGTTGGAGGCAAGAACAGCGCAAATACAAACCAGCTTGTTAAACTTTCTCGGGAGGTTTGTGATAAAGTATATCATATCGAAACAGCCGGGGAGATCGACAGTAAGTGGTTTAAGGGAGTTCAGAAAGTCGGTATCTCGGGAGGCGCTTCTACTCCGCAGTGGATCATAGATGACGCCGCAAAAAAAATCAGAGCAATTTCTGTCAGGAGGTAATATAATATACAACCATGGAACATCAATTAAATGAACTGGAAAAACTTTATGCCGACACTTTCAGGGGACTGAAAGAACGGGCGATCGTCAAAGGCAATGTCCTGCAGGTAAAATCTGACGGGGTGATAGTGGATGTCGGAACCAAGTGTGAAGGGTTTATCCCTCTGGGAGAACTCCTGGAGGATGAATATCGCCGTTTAAAGCCGGGGGACGATATCGAAGTATTTGTCGAAAACCTTCATGACGCCGACGGCTTCGTGAAGCTGTCCAGGCAAAAAGCTGAAGGGATAAAGACCTGGGATATGCTCGAAGACGCCTTCCGCAAAGGAAACGCGATCAACGGCAAGATAACCGGCAAGGTGAAAGGGGGCATGACAGTCACCATCGGCGGGATCAATGCCTTCCTGCCCGGTTCCCATATAGATATAAAGGCAACCAAGAACGCAGACCATCTGATCGGAAAAAGCTCCCAGTTCAAAGTGATCAATATCAATCACAAGGGTTCAAATGTGATTGTGTCAAGACGGGCGCTTCTGGAAGAAGAACGGAGCAAGCTCAGAGAGCAGACCCTCGGCACCCTGAAAGAAGGCGCTATTGTAAAGGGCGTTGTAAAAAACCTTACGGACTATGGCGCATTTGTTGATCTCGGCGGAATAGACGGACTGCTGCACATCTCGGATATGTCATGGGGGAGGATAAGCCATCCCGGAGAACTGTTCAGCATTGGCGATACGATCGAAGTCGTTATCCTTTCATATAATACTGAGACAGGGAAAGTGACCCTCGGATATAAACAGAAGAAACCCGATCCCTGGAATTCAGTTGAAGAACGTTATCCTGTCGGCAGAAAAGTCATGGGCAAGGTTATAACAACTACTGATTACGGCATATTTGTCGAACTTGAAGAAGGCGTGGAAGGGCTCATCCATGTAAGCGAGATCGACTGGGTAGAAAAATCCCTGAAGCCGTCCAAATATTTCTCGGTCGGCGACCAGGTAGAAGCCGCAATATTAAAGGTGAGCAGGGAAGAAAAGAAAATATCTCTTAGCATCAAGCAGCTAAAACCGAATCCATGGGAACTCGTTAAAGATAAATACACAGTCGGACAAAAAATAACCGGGAAGGTAAAAAGCTTCGCTGACTTCGGGGCCTTCATAGCGCTCGATGAGGGGATCGATGCCCTGCTTCATGTATCAGATATTTCCTGGGTAAAGCGTATCAAGCATCCGTCAGATGTCCTTAAAAAAGGGCAGCAGATCGAAGTAGTGATCCTGAACATTGAACAGGAAAAAGAGCGGATCTCCGTAGGGCTTAAAGAGCTCGCCCCTGACCCGTGGGTCCATGAGATACCGGGGAAATACACTCTGGGTGATACCGTGCACGGGAAAGTGGTAACTGTAGTTGATTTCGGTATTTTCATCGAACTGGAAAACGGTGTTGAAGGGCTGATCCACAGGTCCGAGATAGACAAGAAGCCCGATGAAAAACTGGAAGACCTTTTCAAGGAAGGCGCAGAGGTGACTGCCCGGGTGATAAATGTCAATTCTGCTGAGAGAAAGATAGACCTCAGCATGAAAACGATGATAGGGTAAGCTGCCCCGGGGAGAGACATATTGAAAAAGGTTCTGATCTTTTTTGCTATCATAATCGTCGTCATTATACTGCTCAGTCTTTTGATGACGTTCAGCCGCAAAGGCCCTTTAGGCGACAAGATCGCCCTTGTACGTGTTACAGGCGTGATCGTTGATTCAACCGATGTCATAGAAGAACTGAGGGGATACGCAACAGACAATTCAATAAAAGCCGTCATTCTGCGAGTTGACAGTCCTGGCGGGGCCGTAGCTCCATCCCAGGAAATATATGAAGAAGTACTGAAACTGAAAGAGAAGAAAAAAGTCATTGTCTCAATGGGAACAGTGGCAGCATCAGGGGGATATTATATCTCCGCACCCGCTGATAAGATAGTCGCAAACGCTGGGACCCTGACCGGGTCTATCGGAGTCATCATGGAACTGCCAAACGTTTCAGGGCTCATGCAGAAAATTGGAGTTGAGACCCAGGTAATAAAAAGCGGGGAACACAAAGACATCGCGTCTATTTTCAAGTCACTGAAACCCGAAGAGAAAAAGATCCTTCAGGACGTCCTTGATGATGTGCACAGTCAGTTCATACAGGCTGTCTCGGCCGGCAGAGGGATGAAGTTTGAAGAGATAAAAAAGCTTGCTGACGGGAGGATTTTCACAGGCAGGATGGCAAAGGAACTGGGGTTGGTTGATGAACTGGGCAACCTCCAGCATGCTATCAAACTGGCTGGGAACTTGACCGGGATCGAAGGCGAACCTGAGGTCGTCCAGAAAAAGGAAAAGTTCAGCATTCTTGAACTGCTAAAAGGAGAATTCAGCGGAAAATTGCTGAACAATGTATTTCAGGGAATAAGCCTTAAATATCTGATGACGCCGTAAAATGAAGTAGAGAGTACAGGGTAGAGAGTAGAGAGAATCCCTTTCTACTTTCTACTCTCAACTTTCGTACTTTCAACTAAAAGGAGGTATTATGACAAAATCAGTTCTTATTGAAAAGATCTCGGAAAAACTTGAGGGGCTCTCCAAGAAACAGGCAGAAGTTATCATTGAGACTGTCTTTGAAAGTATCAAGGAAGCTCTCTCCAAGGGAGACAAGGTTGAGATAAGGGGTTTTGGAAATTTCAGGCTCCGTGCAAGAAATGCCAGAAAAGCCCGGAACCCGAAGACCGGAGAATCTGTCAGCGTACCGCCCAAAAAGGTCCCCTTCTTCAAGGTCGGCAAAGAACTCAGGGAGATGGTGAATAAGGTTTAAGGATAATAAGTTATTTCAGATCCCAAGAAGCCGGTTCTATCCTGCAGTAGGGTATTGGGGATTTACACCTGAACATTTTCCGCCTGAAAGTGAGTTTTTCCGTAAAATCTTTTTCCTCTCGTTTGCTAACACCCATTTAGCGGACAAAGAGCGAATGTAACAAATATTGACTTCAGGTTTAAAAAGTCATTTCTATCAGGACATTTTTTACTTTAAACACTAATTTCCACCCTGTTCCTGCCTTTTCGTTTTGCCTCAAGCAGGGCATCGTCAGCACTGCTGATAATATCTTCCTTCTTCTGCATTTTATGGTTGTAGCAGGAAACGCCGAGGCTGACAGTAACGCCCATCTTTGTTTCCACATCTTTCCTTATCCTTTCAGCAACCTCGCATGCCTCTGTCAGCTCTGTTTCGGGAAGAAGGATGAGGAATTCCTCCCCACCGTATCTGACGCCAAGGTCTATCTGTCTGATTTCCCCTGAGATTATCTTTGCAATGTTAACAAGCAGATTATCTCCGACTGTATGTCCGTATGTGTCGTTATATGATTTGAAAAAATCTATATCCAGCATGATCGCCGAAAAAGGACATTCCGCCCTCTTGGCTCTGGCGTATGAAGTCTCAAGTACATATTCCATTAACCGCCTGTTGGCGAGTCCTGTGAGTGGATCATGAAGAGAAAGTGTTTTTGTTTCTTCATAAAGGAGCATGTTGTCAATAGCTGCACCTATGCGGCTCCCTATGGTATAAAAAAGCGCCAGTTCCCGGTCACTTATTTCGGTCCCACTCGGCGGATATAAACATAAAACACCTAAAATCCTGTGTCTTGCCACGAGAGGTATACAGATATGAGCATGCGGTACTATTCCCGGATATATGATCGTATGCCTGCTGTCTGTCTCTGAATTCATTGAAACTGTAACCTGTTCTGTCTCTGCCGCAAGTCCGCAGAGGCAATCTCCTACCTTCACGTTTTTGTGAGCGTTTTCAAAAGACTCAGTGAATCCTCTCTGTGCGACAAGATTCATCCTCTCGCCGTCGATTATGAAAATTACACCTTTCTGTGCGACTTTCAGTATTTCATAATTTGTGACTGCATTCAGGATATTGGTAAAAAGCTCGTCAAGCTGCATAGTACTGCCAGCCTCTGTTGAGATGACATGAAGAACTGTAAGCTCTGAATTAATCCTTTCAAGTTCATCCTTTCTTTTTTTGAGATCTCCTGTCATTTTATTGAAAGAATTGGCAAGCTGCCCGATTTCATCACGCCTGTTTACATTAACTGTATGATCGAGATCCCCGCCGCCGACTGCTTTAGTTGCCAGGGCAAGTTCTGAAAGAGGTTTTGCAATGGAGCGGGAGACGAGAACAATGGTGATAAATGTCAGAAGAAATATAATTATCGAAGCACGCAATATGGCATTATTGGCTTTTCTTGCGACTGCAATATGTTCAGACATGGGGATCAGGGATAACACTGCTCCAATGTGTCGCCCCCCGGCATCGTTCAGATCAAAACCGCCGCACATAAAGGTTTGATTATTGCCATGGAGCCGATTCAGAATGCTCTCTCCCTTCTCCACATGCTCCAGGTTGTCTTCCGTAAAACATTTCATTGCTATTTCGTCTTCAGATGTGCTGCTGAGAATAAGATGGTTCTGCAGATCATCCCAATTGCCCCTTAACTTTTTTACCTGTCTTACAGATTTCCAGTCGTCTCTTTCCAAATATTTTTTATCGGCGATTATTGCAAGCTCGCTGTTCGTAATGCCCTTTATGATATTTAAAAAGTGGTCTATTTCTTCTCCTAATTCCACATATCCTATCAACTTGCCAGCATTATAATAGGGCATAACCGCTCTAAGGGCAAAGGCGGTTTTCCCAAGTTCAATTTCCCAGGCAGGACTTTTCGTATCTCTTGCTTTCTGAAAAGAGAGCCTGTTTACTTGATCTCCGTTTATCTCTTTCTCATGCAGTCTCAGAAAAACGCGGCCATCAGGAAGAATAAAATAAAAATGCGTTATACCATATTTATTCTTGAGATCCTGAAATAGTCGCTGTCCGTATTTGTACAGCTTTTCTCTGTCGTTTGCGAGGTAGATTGCTTTGAAGTTACTGTCCTGAACTATTACTTCCAGGGTAGAAAGAAGTATTTTTGCATCGCGTTCCTCAAGATTAAAGAAAGAAGCTCTTAGCTCCTTAATCTTCCCCCCTTGTATCTCTGCAAGATGCTCATTCTGATTCCGCACCCCCAGGAAATAATAGAAAAGAGTTATCGCTAGCGTAATAATCAAAAAAATGCAGGTTAATTTATATCCTATTTTCATGACGCTCCGGCAACCTTATTACCACTTCTTTGCCCTCTCTCAGCTTCCAAGATATGCAAATTAATAAAATACTAAGACATACGTTAATAAAGCCACATAATCGTCATTCCGGCTTGTCCGGAATCTTCCAGCAGAACGATTCCCGACGCGCTTCGCTTGCGGGAATGA
>QZKC01000008.1 GCA_003599425.1 Nitrospiraceae bacterium
GCATTGCCGGCCCTCCTGTGATGGTTCGTCTTGGTATGGCACTTTTCACAGATATTCTCATTATGAGGAGGTCCGTCTGCGAACGATCCTGTGCCGCTTGGTGCTATGAATTTTATCCGGTCGTTAAAGTTGCCTCCCCCGTTCGCTGTATTGTCAAAGCATACGTAGAATTTTACATACATCCCATAATCCGTTCCCCATGCCATGTCCTGCTCCTGCTGGTGGGGGTTGTGGCATGTGGTGCATCCAGGGTTCCAGTTGCCGTACTTTGTACCCACCACTGTTGAGGAATGCAGTTTTACATTCGGCGCTGAACCATATCCGTAAGGTGGATTCAGTGGATATTGTGCCTTGAGTATCCCGTTCAGCGGGTCTGATGTATCTGCGGGGTCAGCATGGCAGCGCTGGCACTGAAAGCGTGTATTGTCCTGGAAGTTGGCTGGATTGTGGCACTTGCCGCAGTCCAGTGCTCCACTGTTTGGGTTAGCACTTCCATCCGGATTCAGGAGTGTGAAGAAGTGTGGACCGTTCTTGGGACTTGATTTTGTACTGCAGGTAGGCGTTATACAATTAGGGTCAGCCGAATCGGCTTTACCGTTGCAGTTGTTATCCAATCCGTCGCTGCAGGTCGGCTCTCCGTAAGGCCCCTCAAATTTCCCTGGATTTACATTCGGATTGTTATCGTTACAGTCCCCTTTTGTTTGTCCCGCCAAGACACATATCGGGTACCCGTCCTTGTCATTGTCGATGTCTGTGCTGAAGTCAAGTCTTCCATCACAATTATTGTCCTTACCATCGCAAATCTTGGTAGCCCCGGGATATACCTTCGGATCCGTATCATCACAATCAGTCAGGCTGCCGTTCGGGCATGTTGCACTTCCCGGATTTCCATAGCCGTCCTTGTCATTATCAATGCATGTGATACTGCAGTTATTGTCAGCAAGGTCTGTCAGCCCATTACAGTTGTTGTCTATTCCATCGCTGCACGTAGGACTTCCGAGGGGCCCTTCTATAACAGGTATTCCAGGGGTGCAGGTGTTCACAACCAATCCGTTCTGGCAAATATTCTGTCCAGTTCTTGCGCAAAAGCCGATCCCGCAGCTTGTCGTAGTTACAACGTATCCCTCATCTTTTTGACCGTTACAGTTGTTGTCCAAGCCGTCACAATTAGCATCCGACGCACCGGGATTTATGTTTGCATTGGTGTCGTTGCAGTCCACGGCAGCGCCGTTCATACATATGGGGGCACCATTTGCACCATATCCGTCGTTATCGTTATCCAGGCAAACATTCATGCAATATATATCTGCCCCGTCCGTCATACCGTTGCAGTTATTGTCTATCCCGTCACTGCAGTTTGAAGCTCCGAATGGCCCTTCCTGGCCGGGGATCCCGGGAGTGCATGTGTCCACTATTGTCCCGTTCTGGCAAACATTTTGTCCTGAAGCAGTACAAGCGCCTAAACCGCAGGCCGTTGATGTCAGCACATACCCTTCATCTGCAATGCCGGAGCAGTTCTCATCGACCCCGTTACAGATATTGTCCAACGCCTCTGGATTGATGCCCGCATTGTTATCATTGCAATCAGTTGCAGTGCCTTTTGGACAGAACTGGCTTCCCGGATTTCCGTATCCGTCATTATCCTTGTCAATACACGGGATCGTGCAGCCAGTGTCTGCCAAATCGGTTTTTTTGTCACAATCATTGTCTATTCCATCAGTGCAGGTAGGGTCGCCGACAGGCCCCTCAGGATTGTTCGGAGACCTGAGTGCAGTGTTATCATCACAGTCCCCTGCGCACCAGAGCACCCTATCATTGTCTTTATCTACATCTGTTATGAAATCCAGCCTTCCGTCACAATCATTATCTTTCCCGTCACATATGCGCAATGCGCCAGGAAATACTCTCGGGTCTGTATCATCACAGTCTGCCCTTCCGCAGGCCCCGCCCTCAGCAAAGAAACCGTCAAGATCTTTGTCTGTGCATGTTTGAGCGCTGATAGACGAAGGCTGCCAAGAAAAAATTATAAAAAACAGAAAGACTGCCAAATAAATAACTGGCCGGGTAAACATTTGAAATCCTCCAATATGCTCTACGATGTTACTCTTTTTACCATGTGTCCTTAAAATTGTAAAGAGCAGTAAATACCTTATTAAAATAATAAATAGATAACAGATGAATTAATTATATGATTCCTTATAATAATTTAGCAATTATAATGCCTCAATGTCCCGCTATAAAGACTCTTAAAATTCAACATGTTAATAAATTATAAAAAATTATTTTGATAAAGCTATTGTCAATATGGCAATGTTTATGTAAAATAATGCGACATGTGCAATAAAACTCCATATCACTCTTTGATGAAAGATATTTCAAGCTGTAACATTTTCTCCAACGAACTTGATTTGTTATTATAATCGACATAATCGACGTTGCTTCATAGAATACGATAATCAGGAGGATACCAATGGACATTGACATCAGAATTGGCAAGGAATCGCTCACTATCAACATTGAAAATCCGCACCGGTTTGACCTGACACAAATTATCAGGAATATTATTGACTTCGGCAGAAAGAAAGGCCTAGACATCCAGGACCTCAGAGTGGAGCAGCTTATCCCCCGAATGATCAGAGGTGTAGCCGGCTGTGAAGGCGGTTGCCCTTCTAATGCAAAAAACGTTGCCAAGGAAGGATTCGGGAATTTTAACCTTTCATATGTTGAAGGGGGGATATTAAAGGCAGTCTATTCCCTCAGCAACGGGGATCCATTTGAGATCAAAGTCTTCCCGGAATTCAATTAGGTAACCTTTTAAATTAATCATTAGCTCATAGAAAAAAATTATTGAGTCATGATAATCGGTATCCCTAAAGAGCTCAAGGAGCATGAATATAGAGTCGGAGCAACACCGTCCGGCATTGCCAAGCTTGTAAGCGCCGGACACATGGTGATAGTCGAAAATAAGGCCGGGACAGGAAGCGGTTTCCCTGATGAAGATTACCTGAATGCAGGAGCTGAGGTCTCGGACAGGGATCGCCTGTTCAGCGTTTCCGAACTTATCGTAAAAGTAAAAGAGCCTCTCCCCTCAGAATATGATCTCTTGCGCAACGGTCAGGCATTGTTTACATTCCTTCATCTCGCATCAAACCCTGGACTTGCAGACATGCTGCTCAAGAAAAATATCTCTGCTTTTGCTTATGAAACACTTGAAGCCGGGGGAACGCTCCCGCTATTGAAGCCCATGAGCGAGATTGCAGGGAAGATGGCGCCTGTTATCGGTGCATACTATTTGCAAAAAGTATATGGCGGCGAGGGGCTCTTATTGACAGGAGCAGGTGGTGTTTCTCCTGCGCGAGTCCTCATACTCGGTGCAGGAGTTGTAGGAATGAGCGCCCTCGAAGTTGCATTTGGAATGGGCGCACAGGTCACGGTTATCAACAGAGGCGCTGAAAAGCTGAAACAGATAGACACGTTGTATCAGGGCAAAGTGAGAACGCACATTGCCTCTGAAGAGCATATTGAATCTGAGGCGATCGCATCAGATGTGATGATCGGGGCCGTATACATTACCGGCGCAAGAACTCCAAAACTGATATCGCGGGGACTTGTCTCCAGGATGAAAAAAGGCGCGGTCATTGTTGATGTTGCTGTTGACCAGGGGGGATGCGTAGAAACAACCCGTCCAACAACACATAGTGCTCCGGTCTATACGATAGACGGAGTAATTCATTATTCAGTTGCCAATATGCCGGGAGCATATCCAAGGACATCCACACTTGCTCTTGCTGAAAGGAGCATTGAATATATCGCAATACTTGCCGCATCGGGAATAGCACGGGCAATCTCAGAGAACACATCTATAAGAAGCGCATTGAATACATATAAGGGTGAGATCATGAATCAGGCAGTGGCCGGATCTGTAAAGGGTCTTCACTGACCTGTACTCATCAGCCAGATTACAACATATACCATTTTAAAAAACAACAGGGAGGTCATTTTTGAAAGCAAAAAGTTTCACAGGAAAATTCATATTGTTAGCCGTGCTGGTTCTTCTTGCAAAAGGTTTTGCTTATGCGGGAAATTTCGGGTTAGGGGTACATACCGGTTACGGCGTCATCAAATATGAAGAGTTCACAACTGCTGTTGGGGCCAAGATCGAATCAGAATCATCTCTTGATACGTTTCTGCTTGGCGTATCAGGGGAATATTCTCTCAAAAAATACTCAAATTTATATACAGCGATAGTTACGGACTGGGCCTTTGGATTGGAAGATAACGAAAAATGGAAAGAAAACAACTCGGTTATACAGAGAAATGACATCAGTCTTTTCGGGCAATTCTACGACCTCAGGTTCGGGTATAAAAACACACTGGACCGTTTCTACTACAGGACCTATCTTTCCGGAGGATGGGACGGGATCCATTTCCGCAGGAAGAATTTTGTTGTCAACGACATCGCCCAGCCAACCGACGCGATCACAGAAGATTTCAGCTTGTGGAGGATCGGGGCAGGACTCGGTTTCGGGTACAAATTCGGCGTGTGGGCATTTGACGGGAGAGCAGCGTACTCTTATTACTTCGACGGTGAAGTAAGGAACAGCAGCCATGAGGGGCTGGTATTTGATACGAACGGAACATGTCTTGACATTGGACTCGGCATAGCGCGCGAGATAACAAAGAACATCAATCTTTACGCAGGCGGCAGTTATACCCAAATGGACCTTGATGAGAGCGAAGTAAACAGGGAGGTAACCCAGCACGGTAATATCATTACCCGGCAGGATATTGTCTTCCCTGACAGCCGGACAAGGATACTGGCAGGGGTCATCAACCTTACGTATGCGTTTTGAAAAGAGTCAATATATTCGGTGCTCCTTGGCATACTTTTCGAAGAGCCTGAGCCCCTCAAGATGTTTTTCCGTAAAATCATAGGAGATCATCTTCCAGTAGTCCACAAGTTCTTTCTCGCTCAGCCATTCCTTCTGCGGAGCGTGCCTGGCTATAAGGGGGAATTGTTTGCATATATATTTCTTTGCGTTGATCAGGTCCGAAGAGAGCCTGCTGAAAAGCTCCTTTTTGTGCTCTACAGATTCTTTTCTCGCTATCCACAAGGCAAACACAAAAGGACACCCAGCATACTCATCCCATAACTCGCCGAGATCGTAGATATGAATAGAGCCGTTTCCGGCTCCTGCCTCAACTTTCTTCGCTTCCCTCATGGCTGTATCTCCGATATGGAGGACCGCGGAAAACGATGAGAGGGTGGTACTTATGCTGCGATGGTTCACGGATGTGAACTTGCACTGTAACGACAGGAACTCTCTGAGTATTATTTTCAGCAGAACGATGGATGTTTCTGATTCTGATGACAGGGCTATCTCTTTTCTGTTCAGTTCATGGATAGGAAATTTGGAAAATAACAATATGCTCCGAATAGTGCCCTCAGAACTGATCGAAGACCAGGGAAGTATCCGGTATTTATCTTTGTTCATGAGAAATTCTATTGATGAAGATGCGCTGATGTCGAGCTCGCCATCACGCAGCATTTTGTTCAGCTTTGACGGAACGCCTTTGACGAATTTATACCCGGCGCTGTTGCAGTCTTTTTCCAGATAGTGGAATATCGGAAAAAGATTCGCATACGGTATCCTTCCTATTTTCAGTTTGTTCGATTTCAATGCCCTATCCTTTTATCACTCCAAGCGGCCTGAGCCGTGCAACTTTCTTTGATAATCCCGCGTGATGTACGACATCCACGACATTGGAAACATCTTTGTAGGCCTCGGGCATCTCCTCTGCAAGGGTCCCCCTTCCAGTGGCCCTCACAACTATTCCCGCATCCTGCATCTCCCTCCATATGGCTCTTCCCTTGGCCCTCCTCATCGCCTGGTGCCTTGACATCAGCCTGCCCGCACCGTGGCATGTAGAGCCGAACGATTCTTTCATCCCTCTTTCGGTCCCGATTAGAATAAACGAGGCCCTTCCCATGTCACCAGGTATTATAACCGGCTGGCCGATATGTTTATATATGTCAGGAAGCTCCGGATGTCCCGGAGGGAATGCCCTTGTAGCGCCTTTCCTGTGGACTATGACCTTCCGTTTCACTCCTCCTACAAGATGCTCTTCCACCTTTGCAATATTATGTGCAACGTCATACACAAGGCTCATACCGATCATTTTCGGGCCTGTCCTGAAAACACTCATGAATGATTCTCTCACCCAGTGCATTATAAGCTGCCTGTTGGCCCATGCGAAATTTGCGGCCGCCCTCATGGAAGCGAGATAATCCTGTGCCTCCTGACTGTTGAAAGGCGCGCATGCGAGTTCCCTGTCCGGAAGTTCGATCGTGTATTTATGTGCCGCCTTCTGCATCACTTCAAGAAAGTCCGTACATACCTGATGGCCAAAACCTCGGGAGCCGGTATGGATCATAACTGTGATCTGCCCCTTGAACAATCCGAGGCTGTTCGCGATCTTCTCATCATATATTTCATCTACATGCTGGATCTCCGTAAAATGATTACCTGAGCCGAGAGTGCCGAGTTGAGCGCTTCCGCGTTCATATGCCTTTTTGCTGATCAGGTCAGGGTCCGCCCCTTCAACACATCCATGTGATTCAGTATGCTCAAGGTCTTCCTTTTCACCAAACCCCTGTTCCACGACCCATTGTGCGCCCTTGACCAGCACTTTCCTGTGTTCATCAGATGTGAGGCGCAGTTTTCCTTTGGACCCGACACCTGTGGGGATTTCATCGTAAAAACCGTCTATGAGCTCTTTGATCTTTGGCGCAACCTCTTCCCTGGCAAGATTGGTCCTGAGTAGCCTGACCCCGCAGTTGATATCGTAACCAACACCTCCCGGAGAAATGATCCCTTCTTTCAGGTCAAAGGCAGCAACTCCGCCGATGCTGAATCCATAGCCGGTATGAATATCCGGCATTGCAAGAGACGAGCCGACAATACCGGGCAATGCTGCAACATTTGCAACCTGCTCAACTGACTCCTTTTCCAGATCCTTTTCCAGCACCTCATCAATGTAAATGATGCCATTCGTCCTCATCCCGCTCTTGTAGCCTTTGGGGACTTCAAGCCTTGTCGCGTCTATTCTTCTAAGACCTTCTATGGTCATGGGATTCCCTCCTGGAGCATACTGTTAATTATATGCGATTGGGCGATGCATTAAAAGGTGCACCCCACAAAGGCAAGCCCGGCTCAGGATTTCTATAATCGACATAAAGCATTTTTACATTTTTGCTTCTGCCCAATTAGTATCTTTGTCCTTTTCTAAACTCTTAACTCCAAACTCTTAACTCGTTTTTTAGCGGTGTCGTATAGAAATCTTCGCCAGCCTTACCTTTGTGCCTTTGCTCCTTTGTCCCTATGTCCCTTTCGAACTCAGATATCAAAAATTACTGCTGCCTCCCACATGGAATTGACCTTTTGTATCGACACCTGATGATAGGTAGCTGCCTTGATGAGGAGCCTGCTTTCATTTTGTTCAGGATTGTATATACCCCCTGATATCTGTGCGTGAAGCGCCAAGTCCGCTATATGAACATCAAAGGATTTCCCAAGAAAACCGTGTGCGTCAAACAGGAAAATGAGTTCATTCAGCCATTGGATGAACATACTTTCGATGTTCTCGGAGACAAGGGATATTTCTTTCTTTTCAGTTTGCTCTACATTGGTTGTGTCAGTTACAAGTTCCCCCATTCCTTCAGCCGCATGTGCAAACAGTTCTTCCAGTGTCTGCCCCCAGACCCTGAGGCCCACATCACCAGATATATCAAGCTGCTCATATTTTTTCATCATATTCAATAAAAAAGTATATAATAAAACTATCTTATATTCATCAGTCCAGCTTCCGGTAATAGCATGATGAAACATCTGGCAAATCATACGTGTATCTTACTCTTTATTTTTTCACTTGTATCTTTCTGCGGTTATCCATTCACTTGCGCACACGCAGCAGGCAACGACACTCAGGACATTAACACTACTCTTGACCGTTTAATGTCTCCCGAACATGTTGCTGACGAAATCATAGTAAAATTCAAAGATGGCATAGATGCACAGACATCCTCAGCAATCCATTCCCGGACAGGTGGCCATATCAAAAAAGAGTTCAAGGGATTAAAGAACCACCAACTCGTTAAAGTGCCGTTGAACATTACCCTGAAACAGGCTTTAAAAATATATCTGCAAGACTCAAATGTTGAATATGCAGAGCCGAACTACATTGTTCATACCGCTGCCACACCTGATGACACGTATTTCAACAGCCTTTGGGGACTCCACAATACGGGACAGACCGGGGGTACCCCTGATGCTGATATCGATGCAACTGAGGCCTGGGATATCACAAACGGTTCAGAAAATGTCGTAGTCGCTGTTGTTGATACAGGTGTTGCTTATCAGCATCCTGACCTGATCAATAATATCTGGGCGAATGAGGGAGAGACGAGCTGCACCGATGGAATCGATAATGACGGCAACGGATACATCGATGATTGTCTTGGATGGGATTTTATCGGCAATGACAATGATCCTACCGATTATTATGGACACGGCACCCATGTGGCCGGAACTATCACCGCCGGTGGGAATAACAGCCTCGGGATTACTGGGGTCATGTGGCATGCCAGGATCATGCCGTTGCGCTTTCTTGGCGTAAGCGGCAGCGGCACAACTGACGACGCCATTTCTGCAATCCTTTACGCAAATGCCAACGGCGCTCACGTAATAAACAACAGTTGGGGAGGGGACGGTTTCAGCCAGGCGCTGAAAGACGCTATTGATGCGTCTCCCGCAGTTGTTGTTTGCGCTGCAGGGAATGATGGCATTGATAGTGACGCATCACCGTTTTATCCTGCGAGTTACACAAGCGCCAATATCATATCAGTTGCAGCTACGGACCATAATGATGCCCTTGCGTCTTTTTCAAACTACGGAGCCGCAACGGTCGATCTCGCAGCCCCCGGTGTAAATATTTACAGTACGGTACCTCAATTTAATTATGGAGCGCCTGTGACTCTTTACAGCGAGGATTTTAACGGGTCTTCAGGAAATCTGCCTCGCCTGGGATGGAACAGAGGGGGCACTAATTCTACCTGGGCCATAACAACCAGCACAGGTGTTGGAGGAACAAACAGCCTTGAGGACAGCCCCTCTAAAAGTTACCGTAACAGAACCGATTCCTGGGCAGGGTATACGACGCCTGTCGAGTCAGTAAAGGATAATCTGTATACCCTTTCCTTTCAATGGAAGGGGGCGCTCGAATACGATTATGATTACCTTCTAATCAATTATTCACTTGATGGCACAACCTGGGACTGGGTTGATTTCAGAACCGGCTTCACCAACGGAAGCTTCATATCGGATTCCACCAGCGAGATCACTTTTGCTGCAGACATTACAAGCAGTTTTTATTTCGGCTTTGGTCTGTATACGGACCTTTCAGTCACTTATGATGGAGTCTATATAGATAATGTAGTTCTTACAAGAGAGCAACTCAGCATCGGAAGCTACGGATATATGTATTATCAGGGGACTTCAATGGCGACACCTCATGTATCAGGGGTTGCAGGTCTGCTCAAGACATTCAATCCAGCACTTAACAATATAGAAATCAAGAACCTCATCCTGAACAGCGTTGATGCCAAAGCCGCTCTGAGCGGGAAAGTATTGACAGGCGGACGATTAAATGCGTTCGCTGCAGTGAATTCAGTTCCCTGTCCCGATCCTGTGAGGATCCTGCGCGCAGTCCCGGCATACTACGCAACCCTTCAGGCAGCCTATAATGCTGCCGGTGATGGCGAGACCATTCAGAGCCGGTCAAAAACTTTTACTGAGAACCTCGATATAAACCTCAATAAATCCGTGATAATGGACGGCGGCTATGACTGCGATTTTACAACCAGCATCGGGAGGACCAAGGTCAACGGCTCCATGAATATCAGCAACGGGGCGCTCACCCTGGGAAATTTTATCCTTCAGTAGCAACGTTCACAATTGCAAAAGAAGGTCAATTCCCCTTCACCGTGCATTCATAAGAAAGGCTTAACTGCATCATGTCCTGATTCTCCCACATGAGACAGAAGGAGTCTTGTTCATCCAGGTCAAGTCCTCTTCTCTGAGGGTCGAAAACACCATCATACTGGTTTACCTGAGTTTCAGAAACAGGATAATGGATCCCGTCTACTCCGTGATAGTGAATATTAAAATTCACGGGATTTGTAGAACTGAAGCTGTAAACCATTATCTGATCCTTTGTTAAGCTGAAACACTCCTCATATGAACCGGCAGGTTTAACAGTCACGGTATCCTTCATGGTGCTTATATCCTTTAATGAGTCACTGTGTTTTGCGTTGTGAGATGTGCACCCACTGAACAAAACTGCTGCTGCAAGAAAAACATACATTTTTTTCATACACACTTTCATGGTATCCTCCTGCTCAGATATTTATCTTCGTGATAAAAGGTCTCTGGCAATTCATACAAATACATGATAACTGTTCTTCCGCATTTTATCCAAGGCACACAGTCCCAGCCGGATGCCGCATGAATTTGAAGCACGCGCTCTTGACATCAGCGATGTGAAGTGATAATTAGAACTTATAAACAGACTGGTTGCTGTTACAGAAAACAGGGACAGGCGGCATGAATATGGGAGTGAGGATATTTGACAGAATTCCGGTACTTATAAAAGTTACACTGAACAGCAAAACCACAACGTGCACAGGAACCATGGTTAATCTTTCAGAGACAGGGATGTTCATCCGGGCCGACAAAATACCGTTACTGATAGAGCCTGAGGTTGAGATCACTATCCCGCTGGATGAAGAAAACCTCCGCGTTTCCGGACGGCTTATCCGAAGAGAAAATATTCTTGATTACTATCAGGGCATAGGGATTGAGGTTGTAAATCCCCCTAAAAAATATCTCGATTTCCTCGAGGGTCTTATTTCGGTGCTGTAATTATTGCAGGAATCACAGCCTGTTGATCGGTTCAGAATTAATTCTGAGAGCAAGACCTTCACCAGTGGAGAGATCAGCACCTTCTATCAACGGCATGATCTTGGGAGCCAGATGCTTTAATACCTGAACCGGGAGCATGCTGGTAAATTCATAAGCGCCAGCTTCCCTGCCCGCTGCATACGCAGTAATAGTTCCGAAAAATCTTTCGCCTATAAAAAACACGAAAACCGCTGTCCGGTTTATGGCCTCAGATTTTATCAGGCGTCCCCTGGGTCCATAGATCTCGTGGCGGTTATCTCCTGTTCCTGTCTTCCCCCCCAATGTTACAGGGGTCCCGTCAGTCATACGGAATACGTTACTGATGCGCTTTGCCGTTCCCTTTTCCACAACCCCTGTCATTGCGCTTTTGACAACTGATGCAATTTCAGGAAGCATTACCTGTTCACCCTTGTCCAATTCCTTTTTCAGTGTGGTCTCATAAGGAGTATCTTTGGCAAAATGCAGCTTTTCTACACGCAATGTTGGGTATCTCATGCCTTCATTGAGAATGATCCCCACCAGCTCAGACAGGGCCGCAGGGCGATCCGCCGAACTGCCGATCGCAGTCGCATATGAAGGGACCAGAGAACCAAAAGGGTAGCCAAGCTGTTTCCACGACCGATGAATATCTGAGAACGCTTCAACCTCAAGAAGAGTGCGTATTCTGATATCCTGGGCATTTTTCCAGTGGGTCCTGAACAGCCATGAATATACTTCCAGCCTCTCATGAACGCTGTCCCGAGTGACATCTTCAATGCCTGCACCCGGATGAGCAGCTAAATATGCAACCGTCCAGAGCTCAAGAGGGTGGGTCCGTGCAATATATCCTCTGTCAACAAGCGGATAAGCTTCCGGGGAATAATCGATGTAGAGCCTTTGGAGGGCGGCATCCTGAAACAACGAGTTGGGGAACTGATATCTCATGAATGAAGAAAATTCATCAATGCCGGCCTGTGACTTCACCGAGCGGAATATCACGGCAAAACGTGACGGGACATGAGCGACATTCTGCAGGAGTATGTCGAGGGCCTCTTCAAAGCCCTTGCCCTGATATTTTCTGTAAAAACGGTTTAAAAATATCTTGCCTTCACGGTCTGCGAACCGTTCCAGATATGCTTTTCTCCTCGGATCGTCCATATCCTCCAGAAGGTCTGCGATATCCTCCCTCTGATATGTATAGTAATTCACTATGTCCCTCATCATCCTGATGAATACAAGATTGACCGAGTTGTGGAAGGCCTCCCGCACCGGGATAACCCTCCTGTCGTATTTATCATCGAAGTTTGAAAAACTGTGTTCGCCGCCACCGGTAAAGAAATGTTCCGAAGGACTGGCTGAGTAGTTCCGTTCCATAGATGCTTCAAGCATGGACTTCAGGCTCTTGTCAGAGGCCTGGACAAGATAATTTAGAGCCCATGCGCTCAGATGATCAGGTTTTGCGGTCTTTATCCCGCTCAACTGCTCGGGTGATTGCCCTGAGTACCGGCTGTGGAGAGAAGCGACAACCTCCAGATATGAAACGAGTGTGCGCAGCTTCGCTGATGAACCGAGTTCAAGTTTTACTCCTTCATTGATATTAAAAGGCTGATCAAAGCTGTCGGTCTGCACCCGGAGAACATTGGCTCCCGGCGTCCGTTCGTAGAGAGTAAAACTATAGACAACTCTCGATGGATCGCCCTTCCCCAGAAGGCGCGGTTCCATCAGCCCGGCAGCCTTAGCCGATTCCGGGTCCTGCAATTTACTCAGGGCCGCAGTCACTTCTTCCTGTGTGCTGCGGTCAAGTGTGCTTTTTGCGGTAAGATCAAGCAGATCGAGATCATAGAGCGTCGGGACCTCAAGGAGTGAAAGGAGGCGCGGACGTATGGCATTGGCAGCCTTCCTTTCCACAAAGGAAACCTTCCTCTTCACGGAAATATTTTTATGAACGTCAAGCTTTGCCAGCAATGCAGCGTCTCTTTGCGCCTGTGTGATAATGCCGTTATCAGCGAGCAGCCGGATAAAAACACTCGTCTTCCCCTCCAGCGCGTCATTATTCTCAAGCAGATAGAATGAAGGACGGCGCTGGGCCAGGAACAAACTGAGCATCTGTCTGTATGCCAAACCCCATGTCTCCATATCCTTACAGGCAAGAGCGTGCTCACTGCCTGAAAGGCATTTGTTCACATAATCGAAATCCGCACCGTACCACGCATAAAGTCCGTCTCCAAGGCCATGTACCTGGCCATAGCCGGGGACAGCTCCGAGGGGAATTGAATTGATATAATCACGTACGACCTGACGCCTCGCCTCGAGGGTTTCCTTGCCGCCGGAATACACCCGCAGGGACGCCGAGATCATCTGCCGGAATTTCTCATTTACAGAAGCAGTCATCCCGTCCGGTGAATGCATGTACTTTTCCATTTGCGTTGCGAGAGTGCTGCCTCCGGGAACTCTTTCGTCCCTGTCGACCAGGTGCTGCCCCTTGAGTATGACTGCCTTTGCAAGGCGGTCCCACTCTACTGCCGGGTTAAGATACGGCAAATCAGGGTTCAGAAGCTCCTTGTTCTCTATAAAAAGGAGACTTTGAACAATAACGTCCGGGATACGGTTAAAATCATCATAGACGCGTTCGGGATAGGAAGAGACAAAAAGCGTCTGCCCGTTATGATCAAGGATACGAAGCCCTGTACTGGTTTTCTCGCGGAAAGTAGTATTGAACCCCTGCTTCGTGATATCGAGAAGGTGCGTTGAGAAGCGGGCCTGAGATTCAATCGTATATCCGTTGCGGGTAAGCCTGTTGATAAATTCGGGAAGGGAGACATATCCAAGACGCTGGTCATAGGGACCTTCCTGCGGAAAAAAAATGGATGAACTCGGGCCCGGCTCCACTCTGAAACTCAGATCTTTTGCCATTCTGCCCAGATAGTGCGCCTGAAACCACGAAGTCCTCATTTCAAATAGAGCTAAGACAGCAAGCAGGGCAATGACCAGGAGAGCGCTTGCCAGCACAAGCCCGATACGTCTCATGTACAAGAATGTCCTGTCTCTTGAAGACATGAAGAATAATATTACCTTTTCACCATGAATAAGCAAGCGTTCCATATTTCCCTTAAACTCCTAAAGTTCTTCCTGCTATCAAGCGTGTCCGTTCATATAAAAAGGTTCCCCTTTCCCGGTCATCCGGAAGAGAGAGGAACCTCATAATTAAAAGCTGCATAAAGTGTTACCATTGAGTCAAGTATGATATCGGATTTTCAATGGCACTTCTTAATCCCTCTTAACCCTATACAAAAGCCTTCCCGGTAACTGCACCTCCTGCAGTTTGAGGAGACCAGGATGTTACCTGCACCTCTCCCTGACCATTTTTACTGTTTCCGCATAATTCACTGAATTATAAAACGCATTCCCCATGACCACTATATCAGCCCCGGCCTTGTGAATATCCGAAACATTGTCAATGTTCACCCCGCCGTCAACCTCTATTTCGACCTTATACCGGTGCGCATCTATAATATTTTTCAACTGCTTGATCTTGGGGAGAACCTCAGGGATAAATTTCTGTCCGCCGAAACCGGGATTCACGGACATCAACAGCACCATATCCACATAAGGCAGGACCAATTCAATGCTGCCGAGAGGCGTGGCAGGATTGATAGTGACCGCTGCCTTGACCCCGCATTCCTTAATGTTCTGAATGCTCCGGTGCAAATGGGCGCACGTTTCCTGGTGAACTGTGATAATAGCTGCGCCGCTGTCAGCAAAATCTTTTATATACCTGTCCGGGTCTGTGATCATGAGATGAACATCAAGCGGGATGGACGATGCCTTCTTTACAGCTTTAACAACCGGTGGACCTATAGTGATATTGGGTACAAAATGGCCATCCATCACATCAACATGTATCAGGTCAGCCCCGGCCTCTTCTGCTGCCTTTATTTCCTCGCCAAGCCTCGCGAAATCTGCCGACAATATGGACGGCGCTATTTTTATCATAAAATCCTCCGTGCCTTTGATTTATCTAAAACCACATCCATCTTCCACTGCCGAGGGTAACCTCCACCAAATCTCCCCTGCGTATCATTTCTCCCTCTCCGGGCTTCTGGGACACAATCTTGTTCCCTTCGCCTTTCTCATTAAGACCTATCCCCAATTCCTCTGACAATGTGCGTGCCGCCTCTACCGTCATATTAACAAATGAAGGGCATTTGTACAGTACATCATATGGACCAAGGCTTACAATAAAATTTATTTCGCTGCTGTTGACGCTCCCCGGCAGCGGTCTCTGGGCAATGATCTTCTCTTTTTCTACTGTATCAGAGTGTACCCAGGTAACCTTCCCCAGTTTCATGTCGAGATTTGCGACTGTCATCTTTGCTTCGTTCAGAAGCTGGTCTTCAAAGGACGGGATAGAGAGTATCCCCTCCGCTTTGCCCCTGCTAACTATTACGCCCACTTCTGAACCGGCCGGGATCTTATTGCCAGACCCTGCAAGCTGCCTGATAATATGCCCCTCCGGGATTTCAGAATTAGCCTCTTGTCCCTTTACGCTTAAGGTCAGCTTCCTTTTTTTGAGGAGTTCCCCTGCTTCGGCAATACTCTTTCCTTCAAGCAACGGTACCTGACCGGCCTTCCAAAAGCCGGCCTTTTCAGAAAAAAGATATGCCCCGGCTGCGCCAAGTGCAGCAAAGATAACAAAATACATAAAAAATCTTAGAAAATTCTTCATACTGTTCCGCCCTGACTTACTTCAGTCAAACCTCATTCCCTCTCTCATATCTCTTCCCTGTAAAAATGCCTTTACCGGCATTGGGGGCTTGCCTGCAGGTTGTAACTCCAGCAAAGAAAGCAGCCCTCTTCCGGTACCGGTATACAATATATCTTTTGTCACCCTGTATATTATACCCTCTTCTCCGCTGCCTTCAATAGAGACTGCTTTCAGGATCTTGATCCTTTCTCCTTTTAAATAAGTAAAGGCCCCGGGCCTGGGGGTCATCCCCCTGACAAGATCGGATATTTCTCTGCTGGACTTTCTCCATTGGATATGTCCATCGTTCTTCTTCAGTATGGGGGCATAGGTCGCCTCGCCTGTCTGGGGCTCAGGCTGAACCGTTCCGTCCTCTATTCTCTCCAGTGTTTCAATCAAGAGTTCAGCGCCTGTTTCCGAGAGTCTTTGAGAGAGAGTTCCTGCCGTATCATCCGGTTTTATCTCTGTCTCTCTCTGAAGGAGTACTGGGCCTGTGTCCATTCCCTCATCCATAAGCATTGTGGTGACCCCTGTCTTTATTTCACCATTGACGATGGCCCAGTTGATAGGAGCAGCTCCCCTGTATTTGGGCAGGAGTGACGCATGGATATTGATGCATCCGAACTTCGGCAATTGGATTATCTCAGGCGGCAATATCTGCCCATATGCCACCACAACGATAGAATCGGGTAAAATTTTCTTCATTGCCCCGATGAAGTCAGGAAATTTGACTTTCAACGGCTGCAATACAGTAATCCCTGAATTGTCCGCCTGAACCTTGACAGGAGAAGCGGAAACATGTCTTCCACGGCCGCGCTGTCTGTCGGGCTGGGTAACAACAGCCACAATCTTGTGCCTTGATCTCAGGAGCTTTTTAAAGGGCGCTACTGCAAATTCTGGTGTGCCGAAAAAAACGATATTCAATAAATCTCTCCGTTCAATTCAGATTGTTGCGAAGTCATAAAGTGAGGAAGTGAAGGAGTGAAAAAGCAGCATAATCACTCCCTCACTGCTTCACTTTCTTGCGTAGCGCTTTTTAAAAAATTCCTTCTTGATCCGCCCCATTCTGTCAACGAACAAAACACCATTGAGATGATCGATCTCATGCTGAAGCGCCCGTGCAAGCAGGCCTTCAGCCTCTATCTCTACAGGCCGGCCTTCCCTGTCAAGCCCTTTCACGCAGACTTTTTTTGCCCTTTTCATAACAGTAGTGTAATCAGGCACACTGAGGCACCCTTCCTCTGCCTCGATCTCCCCTTCCATATGTATGATCTCAGGGTTGACCAGTACGATAAGGGGGCTCTTTTCGTCCCTCACACTCACGTCAATGACCGTAACCTGCTTCTTCACCCCGACCTGATTTGCAGCAAGTCCAACCCCGGGGGCTGCGTACATGGTTTCTATCATGTCGTCAATGAGCCTCTGCAGATTCCCGTTAATCTCCTTTACGGGATTGGTTTTCTCTTTGAGAACCTTTTCCGGATATGTAACGATATGAAGCACAGACATGGTTTTACTTTAATAAATCCATACATGAATTGACAAGGTGAATGCCTGTTGTCTTATGCTATTATTTTACGTGAAAAACTGGAAAGACAACATCTCCTTCATCCTCGTAGAGCCTAAGGAGCCTGGGAATATCGGAGCTGCTGCTCGCGCAATAAAGAACATGGGGTTTAAGAACCTGAGCCTGGTCAGGCCCGCCTCTCACCTTACAGATGAAGCCCGCTGGTTCGCGCACGGCGCCCATGATGTCCTTGAGTCTGCAAAGATATTCCCCTCTCTTACAGATGCGATCAAAGATAAGTCTATCGTTGCCGGGACCTCGCGCAGGAAAGGCAGGAAGCGAGGTTTGTTTTTTCATGTGGAGCAGGGCGCTCAAAAATTGTACGAGATCGCGCGCAAAAATAAAACTGCCATCCTTTTTGGAAGGGAAGACAGGGGACTTTTTAATAATGAGATCGAAGCATGCGGTTTTCTGATGACCATCCCTGCTGATAAAAACCAGCCTTCTCTCAATCTGGCACAGGCTGCACTGATAACAGCTTATGAACTTTCAAAGGCTGAATACGCGCCCAGCCAATCATTTGGATCTCTCAACCGTCCCGATTTACATAGTATCTCTTTCCCGGAACTGGCAACCCAGGCAGAAATGATGGCGCTTTTTATGAGAATCGAAGATATGCTAAAAGCGCTCGAATACTTCCCGAATGGGACAAAAGATCTGGGCAAGAAGATCATTAAGAATCTTAAGCACTATTTCGGCAGGGCAGGCCTGACAGACTGGGAGCTAAAACTGTTACACGGACTTTGCACCAGGATAATAAAGCAGGCAAAAAAAGAGTAGAATATTTTTTTATTCCTTTTTATGCTAATAAAGCCTTTCAAGACGCTCTTAAGGTTTGTTATAATTTAAGCAACTACAACTTAATAAATTTCAGTATGTTATGTGTGTATGAAGAATTTCATCCATCTTCATTTCTGTAATACTGAATATCAGGACTCTGAACAATATAATCTCTCTCATCAGAAAGGATAAGACCATGAAATATTTTCTGGCCCTTTTAATTTTTTTCATGCTTTCCGGCATATCACATTCAGCAGAGCTTACCATAGGGCTCATTCCGGAGCAGAATGTGTTCAAGCAGGTTGAAAGGTATAAACCTCTTGGTGATTACATTGAGAAAAAGACCGGCAACAAGATCACTTTTACCATCCTGTCGCGATATGGGAATATCTTAGATAATTTCCATAATAAGAAACTTGACGGCGCCTTCTGGGGGAGTTTTACCGGAGCGATGGCGATCAAGAAACTGGGCATTGAAATGCTTGCCAGGCCTGTTAACAACGATGGTAATTCTACCTATTGGGGCTATATAGTAGTTCGAAAAGACAGCGGGATCAAAAATGTCCAGGACATGAAGGGTAAATCTCTCGCCTTCGTAGAACAGGCCACAACTGCCGGATATATCTTCCCTATGGCATATTTCAAGGAACACGGCGTCAGTAATATAAAAACCTATTTCAAAGAATACTATTTTGCTGGCAGCCATGACGCAGCATTATATGCTGTACTGGATATAAAGGCTGATGTCGGATGTGTCAAGAATTCCATGCTTGACCGCCTTGCCGAAAAAGATCCACGCATCAAAAACGAACTGGTTGTTCTCGCACAGTCCCCTGAGGTCCCTTCCAATGGTCTCGGCCTGAGGAAAGAAATAGCCTTCGGCGTGAAAGCTGACATAAAACGTGTTCTGCTGGAGATGGAAGGTGATCCTGAAGGCAAGAAAATTCTTGAGCAGTTCGGCGCGCTCCGGTTCGTCGAAACAAAAGACAGTGATTATACACCTGTATTTGAGATCGCCAAACGGGCAGGCATAACGCTTGAGAATTATGAATATATAAACAAATAAAGTACGGGCTGCATGAAAAGAAAGATCCTTTTCTCACTTTTTGCGCTTTTTCTGTGTCTGACCATCGGTACGGCAACCGCTGTACTTTATATGTCAAGCAACATCTCCGAGCTCAAAAATATCGTCAACCTCCAGGAGGTTGAACAGCTTCGGAAGTCTTTGATCATAGAAATTCACGATGTGCAGGCAGAGCTCTATACAGTCAATACCCCATATGCAAGCGATCTTGATCTGATCGTCAGAAAGGGAGTGAAACTGGAAGAAATATCCCACCAATGCACTACCTGTCACCATCCCCCAAAGCTGCAGTCAAGAATTGAAAATGTCCAGTCCCTTGTTCATGACTACAAAACTGCCCTAAGCTTCTATATCACTGCATCCGCGAATGTTGAAACAACCGAAAGACTGAAATTGGATGCCGTATTAAAAGGCAATAATCTCATTAACCTCACCAATGAAATGTCGCACAGTGCAAGCAAGAATCTGGAAGGTCTAACCAGTGATACAATGAGGAGATTAAACAATGTGACCAAGATACTTTTGTTGACCATCATGATAACTTTTTTCCTGGGCGTCCTGGTAGCAGTCAACTTGACCAGGTCCATTACCAGGCCCATCAATGAGCTTGTGCAGGCAACACGCATGATCACTTCAGGTGAATTCGGTTCAACGATTGAGTATGAAGATGCAACAGAGTTTGGGGAGCTCGCCGAACATTTCAATACCATGAGCACTACTATCCGGGATGGTTACCAAAAGATCCGCAATGAAATGGAGGTCAGAAAAAAGACCGAGGAAGCTCTCCGGGAAAGCGAAGAAAAGCTTCAGTCAGTGTTCAATCAGATGCAGGACATTTTTTATCGCACAGACCGGGAAGGCCGCATCATCTGGGTCTCGCCGTCTGCGGCAAAGATCCTGCGATACGAATCTACAGACGAATTAACAGACAGGTATTTCTCAGATTTTTTTGCTTCACCCAGGAAAAGACAGGGTTTCCTCCAGGAACTGTCCGAGAAAGGAAACGTTTCAAACTACGAAGCAGAACTCCGCAGGAATGACGGAAGCACCATTATTGTCAGCATCAATTCTCATTATTATGAGAACAAGAACGGTAAGATAGAAGGCGAGCAAGGCGTCTGCCGGGATATTACCGAACGTAAAAAGCTTGAAGAAGAACATGTGAAACTTGAAAAGATGGAATCCCTCGGCATACTTGCAGGCGGGATAGCTCACGATTTTAACAATCTCCTCACCACAATCGTCGGGAACATCAAACTCGCAAAGATATCTTTTGATCATGATGAAAAAATAACTGAGATCCTGACAGATGCGGAAGAGGCGTGCAGGCGGGCGCGCGACCTGACCAACCAACTCCTCACGTTCTCCAAAGGCGGAAAGCCAATAAAGAAAATTACTTCAATAGCTGAGCAGCTCAGGAGTTCCGCTCTTTTTGCATTAAGAGGCTCAAATGTGATCTGTCAATTTTCTATACCCGAGAATCTCTGGCTCGTTGAGATCGATGAAGGGCAGATGAATCAGGTCATCTACAATTTAGTTTTAAATGCTATTCAGGCAATGCCAAAAGGCGGTACTATTATGATAACAGCAGAGAATATAAGTATAGGCCTGCAAAGCAGACTGCCTTTTTCCGAAGGTACCTATATCAAAATAAAAGTCAGCGACCAGGGCATTGGCATACCCAAGGAATATCTGCAAAAGATCTTTGATCCTTACTTTACCACAAAGCAGAAAGGCAGCGGGCTTGGGCTTGCAAGCACATATTCAATAATAAACAACCATAATGGCTATATAGATGTTGAGTCAACGATAGGCACTGGAACAACATTTTCCATATATCTGCCGGCGATCAAGGATAGATTGCCTCACGAGGAAAAGAAGCCTGCCATTATCATCAAAGGGAAGGGAAGAATACTCCTGATGGATGATGATGATACCGTCCTGATGACAGTAGGCAAGACGCTTAAACAACTGGGTTATGAAGTTGAGCTTACCAAAGATGGTACTGAAGCGCTTGAGTCATACAAAAAGGCAAAAGAATCATCAAAACCTTTTGACGCAGTCATGATGGATCTGACGATCCGCAATGGAATGGGCGGAAAAGAAACCATGGAAAAACTTCGCACCATTGACCCTCATGTGAAGGCAATAGCATCAAGCGGTTATTCTGCTGATTCAATTATAGCGGATTTCAAACAGTATGGTTTTGCAGGCTTCATTTCAAAACCTTTTGAGATTGAAGAACTCAGCGATCTGCTCAACAATGTCCTGTCCGGCAAATCCTGACATTCTCTAACCCCTGATCAGGTATACTATGACCATGAAATACGGCGAAAAGATCCTTTCAAAGACGAAACTTCAAAAGTGGGAAAATCCCTATCCTGACAGGAATTATACCATTGATATCAGTTTCACTGAATTTACCTGTCTTTGTCCCCGCTCCGGATATCCGGATTTCGCAACTATCAGGATCACTTATATCCCGGAGAAATTCATTGTGGAACTCAAGTCTCTGAAGCTTTACCTCAATTCATTCCGGGACAAACAGATATCTCATGAGTCTTCAACCAACCGTATATTTGACGACCTGAATAAATTGCTGAAGCCGAGACATCTGGAGGTGACCGGTGATTTCAACCCTCGTGGGAATGTAAAAACTGTTATAAAAGTTGCTCTATAGCGAGATATATTTTCCCCTTGAATAAATAAGCACAAGAGATTATCTATTATGGCGTCAAGTCAAGAAAAAACTCCTTTGGGAATCAAAGGGAAAATATTATTCATGGAAGATGAAGATTTCATACGCAAAACCGTCAGCAAGATACTCACTCAACTTGGTTACGAAGTTGAGTTGGCACGAGAAGGGGACGAAGCTATCCTCTGCTATAAGACTGCTCAAACCTCCTTATCCCCCTTTGATATTATCATAATGGATTTAACAATAAGAAACGGAATGGGCGGACTGGAAACCATGTCCAGGTTACTTGAGATAGATCCTGAAGTTAAGGTCATTCTGGCAAGCGGGCATATTCATGATCCTGTGACAATCAACTACAAAAATTACGGATTCAGCGGGGTAATCACAAAGCCATTTGAAATAGAGCAACTGCATGAGTTGCTCACCAGTGTTTTAAACCAGGTTTCATGAATTCAGTATCTTCAGTCCTTTCCCCGGGACAACCGCCCTGTTCATGGCATTCCATACGAATTCCTTGGCCTTAATAAACGCTTCCTTTACACTAAATCCATTTGCAAGGCAGGCTGTGATAACTGACGAAAAAATGCATCCTGTTCCATGAAATTCCCCTTCGAGTTTTTCGTTCTCGATATACAGAAAATCTTCTCCGTCAAAAAGCATATCACCGGCCTTTTCCTTCATGTGCCCTCCGGTAATGACGACAGTTTTGGTTCCATAATCCCGAAGTTTTATCATTGCTTTTTCCATGTCGCTTTCGTTCCGGATGTCGACTCCTGTAAAAACCGATGCTTCATAGATATTGGGAGTAATGACCGTCGCAAGAGGAAACAAATATTTCTTTACAGCATCCGGGGCTCCTTCCTGTAAAAGCAGTACCCCTGTTGATGATACAGTCACAGGGTCAACAACAAGATTCTGAAGGGAATAATTTTGTATCATATCAGCCGTTATTTTAATGATCTCCTCTGAATAGAGCATCCCTGTCTTAAGGGCATCAGGTCTGATATCTCTCAAGAGAGTATCAATCTGATCCGCAAAAAAATCAGGCGGGATCTCCTGTATCCTGAAAACGCCTTCCGTACTCTGTGCTGTGAGAACAGAAGGAACACTGATCCCATATACTCCTAACACCGAAAACGTTCTTAAGTCTGCCTGAAAGCCAGCGCCACCTGTTGGATCAGAACCTGCAATAGTTAATGCTGTTTTCATGAAAAAACTATATCAGGTTGGTTATGATATTTCAATTATGGAAGAGCTCCTTGAAGTCATTAATGAACATGGTGATGTGATCAATATCCTTCCACGCTCAGTAATACATGGCAATCCCTCCTTCATGCACCGCGTAGCCCATGTCCTTGTTTTCGATCAAACGGGTGACCTCCTGCTGCAGAAACGTTCATTGAACAAAGACGTTGCGCCAGGGAAATGGGACACGTCTGTCGGTGGACATGTTAATCCTGGGGAAACACTCCTCGATGCAGCAAGACGTGAGACCGCAGAGGAACTCGGTCTCTCACAATGTGAACCTGAATTTATTTATTCATATGTCCATTCAAATCCATATGAGACCGAACTCGTTTTTACGCACTCATGTGTCTGTTTTGGCGAAATCTCATTTAACAGGGAAGAGATCGATGAAGTGCGTTACTGGAGCACACGTGACATTCTTCAAAGTCTCGGTACAGGCGTTTTTAGCGACAATTTTGAACACGAGATCAAAATGTATCTGAAATACAAAGGTTCCGTCAAATAAAAAATATGATCTGCTTACTTTTCTCCGGGAAGTTTATATCCAGCCCCAGCAAACTGTATATTGGCAGCATTATCACAGCGGGGTGGTGATACAGCATGGACCCCGCCGCATTTTGGACATTTGCCTACAAAGGTTTTCAGGGTAAACGGTTCTCCGCACCCCCTGCATTTAGTCTTTAATCCGCCATCCGGAAGCGGCTGATCTTTTATAGCTCCGCCATGAGCATTGTAAACAAACTCCACAAGCTCTTTCCCTTCAGAAAACGGCCCGGCTCCCGAACTGCAACTACCGCATGTTCCCATATTACACCTCCAATAATTTTATTCATTATATTATGTCTTACAGCAAAAGTTGTATGACAAGCGTCATAATTAAGTTTTTCTAGTATCTTAGGTCAGTTCAATTGAGGATAATACAGAAATACGTGATCCGAAGATGTTAGTTGCCGGAGCTATTGTAAAAGGAGATGAAAATAATTGAAATGTACTATACAGTAATTTTCAAACTGCTGACAAATTCCAAATAACCAACAGAGGTATAAACAAGTTCCACGCCCATGCCATTATGATAACCACTACCCTTTGTCAATCTCTTCACTTTAGCAACTACCTTGAGTAATTTATCTTCAAGACGGACAATGACAACAAACATGCTGTCACTGGGTAGACATCTTCTCGTGCTGATGAACATACCTTTTTCAGAGAGATTCAGAATATTCCCCGTATAAAATATGTTGCCATAGAAAAATCTTGCGTTGATATTTGCAGGTATTCTTTCAAATGCTCTTTTTTCCATGAGTGAAAATGGTTCGTTTGATCTTTTTTGTGACAATTATACAGGCGTATACAATTAAGCAAAAAATATGCTTATATAAAAATACAATAAAATTGCAATCTTTGAAATTTCACTATATTAAAAGAACTATCAAAATGGCATAACTTGCTTTCAATAAATGCCATTTTGGCAATAAAAAGGCCGTCTATAGAGACGGCCTTTTTTAAACATCCTAAATACTGCAGGAATCAAAGTAAGGGGGTCAAGGCACACGGTCAATTAGTACTGGTTAGCTTAATGCGTCACCACACTTACACACCCAGCCTATCAACGTGGTAGTCTACCACCGACCTTCAGTGCTCTTGCGAGCAGGGAGACCTTATCTTGGGGTGGGCTTCCCGCTTAGATGCTTTCAGCGGTTATCCCATCCGGACATAGCTACTTGGCGTTGCCC
>QZKC01000106.1 GCA_003599425.1 Nitrospiraceae bacterium
TATATCCCATTGCCGCAGTTGTGAAGCGCGACCAGCGCTCCGGCGTCCCGGATAGCATCACATACCTGTTTGTTGGACTTCCCCTCAAATTTCTCCCACAATTCCTTGCTAAGTATACTTTGTGAGGCATAGAGGTTGTCATAGCAGCATGCATGGGCCCCGGCTTCAACCTGTGCTTTTGCGTAATCGGTAAGCACTTCGTCCATTATATGCAAAGCAGGCAAAACTTCTTCAGGATATTCCATCAGATCCATGAAGAAATTTTCCGGGCCTCTCATCATGCTCAATACGCCAAGGGACCCGTATACAAAACCTACAATTGCATGCGTCTGGCCAATTTCCTTTGACAGTCCCGCTATCATATCTATGACGCTCTTCATCCTCTTGGTTTTTCTCGGATTGATCTTCTGTATCTTTTTGTAGTCTTTTTTGGGGTCCTTTATAAAGGGGTTGTCGTAATTCGGATGGGCGGTATCGAATTCAGGAAAGATAACTTCCTGGCCAAAATCAGCCGCCTCAACAGACAGATCAACTAACGCCACCACGCCATCGTGGTCTATTAATTTTAATGCATCAACATGGCCGCGGACCATGGCCTCTACGTTTTCTCCTTTCGACCATTCTCCATATGTGATCCCTACGACCCGGTGAGAAGCCCCGCAAACAAGCGGTCCTGTCGGGACCCTGTCGGGCTCCTTGAACTGAAGGGTTGTTGCAACCCTTTCCAAACTTGTCATTTCATTTTTAGCTGCCATAATTTACCTCCTTCTTGTTTGAAATTATGCCTGCTTATGACCTGCACCTGCAGTTTATGCATCATCAGACACAGTCATTTCTGCTCTTGCTATCCAATGAGCACCAGTCCACTCCAGACTATTTCCTTTGTGGGCGGACACTCAAATGGGAGTCCCGCCTTTTGGCTTGTCTGGATTACGTCGATCCCTACTCCCTCCATTGAAGGTCGTGCCTCATACGGACGGCGGCAGGATTCTCCTGAACTGACGCCCACACACTCGGCACAAAGCATGCACTCACCGCCAATGAGACCAAGTGCATAAGGGAATCCCATGGACATTGCCTTGAGTTCCACCTCATTGACTAGCTTATGCAGCTTCTTTGCTGCATCTGTCACATTCCCGAAGTCATCGGGTGCTTCTGCCTTCTCACCTCCCTTTTTCTTTCCTCCCTTCCCCATTTTCTTAAAGTAATCCTTGACTTCTTCCTTGTCATAGGACTCCATCTTATTAATGAGCGGGCTCGTTGTCTGTATCATGATCGCTGTTTTGTAAAGACTTACTGTCTTTTTAAACTCCTCAACAGATGGAATATTGGGAGGACAGGTAAGTGTGCGGCCATAATGAGGACAGAGAGGGATCTGACACTTCATCCGTACCCGTTCGTCAACCACAACGTACCGTGCCGGAAAAATTCTTGCACGGGAGGCACCCTTTTCAAGCGCAATTTTTTCCAGTTCACTGATATCCGGTTTTATTGGTGTCTGTTTAGTCACGTTGACCTCGCGTAATAAATGTCATTTCCTACGACCTATAAAAGTATTTTTTAGTTTGATAGGTACTTGCATTTACCATATTCTCATTCAGGACCACATTTTTTTTCTTCCAGCACGTTGGGCACATATAGCGCGACCTCAATCCTCTGTCCTGGCCTGTATATCGCAGCTCCATGTGGGACCTGCAGAACTTCCTGCTGCAATAAGGGCAGATAAAATCTGCGCGTCCGCCGCATTTTGCACAAGCTTCCATAGTTTAATTACCTCCTTTTCTCACGTTGTTAACCTTTTGTATATTAAGGGGAGAGTAGTCGGCAAATATTCAATATTGTCAATGATCGAGTAGTTGGACTCCCCGTACATGTGAGGAAGATACTCACGGCTTCTCTTGTCCACAGTGATACAATATGAGGAGAGCCCTCTGCTCCTCCCTTCCCACAATGCCATTCTTGTATCTTCGACCGAATAATGGACATCTCCATAATCAATATCGTATGGCCTGCCATCAGACAGGAGTATCAGCAACCGGATAAGAGAATCCTGTCTGCACAACAGACTGTTGGCATGCCTGATAGCGGCTCCCAGTCGCGTCTGTGCCATGGGACGAATACTTTCAAAACGCATCTTAACCTCATCGTTAAAGGGCTCATTAAAGTCACGGACCACATAAAAGTCCACCTTGTCCCTGTAATTGGTCGAAAACCCATATACGGCCCACTGGTCGCCAATGCTTTCAAGCGCCTCTCCCATCAAGATCAGGGCCTCTCTTTCGATATCAACGATCCTTTTCCCGGACGGAAGTTCCTCACTGGTGGAATAACTCATGTCAACCAGAAAAGCTACGGACACGTCCCGCAGTTTCTTGTCACGGCGAATATAGACCTTATCCGAGGGAGTGACCCCGGCATGCCGTTCCACAACAGATTCGATAAGGGCGTCAAGGTCAAAGTCATCGCCGCGCTCCTCCCGGAAATAACGTTTTACCCTGTCAGGCCTGAGAAGCCCGAAGTGTCTCCTCAGCAAACTGACAAGCCCGTAATGTTCGGTGATCGTCTGGTTATAAAAAAGAAGTGTGGTCGAGGGCATCTCGATTTCGCGGACTCTGCACCAGTCCTTCTTGTAATCTTCCAGTTTCATGTCCCATTCGTCATAGAAGACCGATCGCCGTAAGCGGCTTTCCTCTTCTATGTCAGCAACAAGGATCTCGACTCTTTCAAAGAGCTCATCCAGTTTATCAGCTTCCTGAATCTGCCAGAGAAGGACATCGGATTCTGGTCCTGAAGATTCTTCTATCCTCAGCAATGCTTCCTCAATATATTCAAAAGGCACTTCTCTATTCCTGTCATTGAACCGTTCAGTTATATTGAGAACCAGTTTTGACATTCCCGTCCGTGATTCCTCGACCAGGTCATAGTCGATAATGCCTCTGTAAAAGATCCTTTCATATGCCTCCTGGCACTGGCACAGTTCAAGGGCGCCTTTCCCTTCAATGGAACTGCATAATTTCACGGTCAGGTCAAAGACTCCCTGAGCAGTCTGTTCAGAGTTTCTGACTTCCGGAAGCGCCTCTTTCAGCAGTACGGTCAATTTACTTTCGATCTCCCCCCCTGACGTTGAACTGGCAGGTACATCAAAACCAAAAGACGAAAAAATACATTTTTTCCCGTTGCTGCCGGGTGGCATCTTGTCTGAGTACGCATCCATGATCATCAGACGGTCTTTTTCAAGTCCCGGAAAAAGGCGGCCCATGAGGTAATCGACACGCTCATCTTCCAGAAATTCAAAGATCTTAAAGGCCTGGACAGGGCTGCTAAGACCTGAGAGCTTTTTTATTTCCTGAAAACTGATATCGAATGTTCCAAATAATATGTGGGCAATTTCATGGGAGAGTGAGCATTTATAGGTCTTGAAATTCATGTCCTCATTGCCAAATACATTAATCATAGATGGAAGAAATATCCTGGCGCCGTCTGTCACTGTAAAAAAACGGCTTAGTCCGGGCAGGTTCTTATAGAAGACAGATGATGACCTGATACGGATTTTCCTGTCCGTCAGCGCTCCGGCATATTTTGAGAGGACTGAATAGATATCTCTCAGTTCCAGTCCTTTTACCAGAGTTTCAACGGCGTTCCGGCTGCTGCCAGTCTGCAAGGAAAAATAAGCAGCTCCTTTGTCAGATTCCTTCTCGACCACACTGATCCCCTTCTGTACCCACGCCTCCAGATCATTCACCGTAAGGCGGCCCAGTATCTGGGGGGCCGACTTAAAGTACTGGATAGCCAGATCTATTACTTTTGCCTTGCCGGTATGAACCCCTTGAGCAAGGAGACTGTGTACGCCGTAGTCTGACTTGATCCGGGGGCTTTTCTCTATCAGATATATGCCAAGCCTTGCCCAGCGCTCAAGATCGCAGGGGTCGATCTTTTTCATCACCTCAGGACTTGTTTTAAAATATTCTTTTGCAGCCTTCCATGACTTCTTTGCTATCTCATGGCCCAGAAATGCCCATTGATCTATCTGTTCTGGTTCCAGAAGATCAATAACTAAAGGGCTTGACTCGAAATACTGGACAGCTACATCCTGATCTATATCAGCCAGTTCATTTCCCCTCCGTAGCCACCTGGCAATAAAATCTGAGGGCATAGATATGACAAGGGGCAGTTTCTTTAATCCCTTTGAGGCCACACTCCACTTTGACCGTCCCATTCCCAGTAATTCTTCAAGCACATTCCTGCGGGCGTTCTCGCTCTCTAAACCAGACAGCACCTCAGAGCCTGAACGGAGCAGCCAGACGGAAGCAGACCGGTCAAATGCTGCGAATAATTCGACAAGGCGGACAAAAGAGTGCAGACCGTCCAGACCCAGGATCGACCTGATCTCAGAGAGCCTCTGGTCAAAGGCATCGACAGATCCCATCTTTTCTCGCAGTGTATCTGCTATCTCTTTTATATTCTGTTCGTTCTGCATATCTGATTCCATATGGCAATACATTGATTGTCTTATACGATAGTTGAAACGATCTCCTCAAGAATTTTTTGCATTTCGGGATCGTCTGTAATCGGCGTTATGAGCGCAACCGAACAGGCGCGTCTTGGTTCCACCCCTTTGGATATTAACACCCCTGCATAGATCAAAAGACGTGTGCTGACGCCCTCATCCAGACCTCTTCCTTTCAGGGAACGGAATTTTCCTGCTATTTTTATCAGGTCAGCGGCGATCTTTTCCGAAACCCCGCTTTCCTGCACAACGATTTCCACTTCGAGATTTGCCGGGGGGTACCCGAACTCAATGGAGATGAACCGCTGCTTCGTGCTCTGTTTAAGGTCTTTCAGAACTGTCTGATAGCCCGGGTTATATGATATGGCAAGCATAAAACTGTCTGCAGCCTCCAGGATCTGCCCCTGTTTCTCGAGCGGAAGAACTCGCCGGTCATCGGTCAGAGGATGAATAACTACGGTAGTGTCCTTCCGCGCTTCTACTATCTCGTCAAGATAACAGATGCCCCCATGCCTTGCCGCAATGGTCAGCGGGCCGTCCTGCCAGCGGGTAGTGGCCCCGTCAAGAAGATAGCGGCCTACCAGATCACTGGCGGTAAGGTCCTCGTGACAGGCAATGGTAATGAGAGGTATATCCATTTTATATGCGACATAAGAAAGAAACCTTGTCTTGCCGCATCCGGTCGGGCCCTTCAGCATCAGGGGAAGTTTGTTCTCATAGGCAAGTGCAAAAAGCTGCACTTCATCCTGCAGGGGCAGATAAAAAGGTTCCTTTTCGATCCGGTAGTCTTTCATGCTTTTGTCAATTGAGCTTAAATGCGCAGACTCTTTCACTTGGTCCTCCTGTCCGACACCTGGATAGGCGTGGTCTTTTTTGTCTCATGCACGCTTATGATCCCGGAACTCTCTGATACCTTCTGAAGCGCGCCTTCTGTTGCATTTTTAATTCCATCCTCATCAAGGCCATAAATAACCGAATTTATGACGATCCTGAAGGAATATGAGGGTGAGCCGCTTCTTCCCTCTATCGTTACATCCGATGGATCACCAAGAGTGTCCGCAAACAAAAAACCTGTATCGTATTCTATATATGCCTTAATATGCCCCACATCCCTTGCTCCTCGTTTCATGCATTCATCTGAGATCGATGTCATCAGTTTGGCAGCATATTTTCTCAAGTCCGCATCATGTATAAGATTTTCACTCGACAGTATCACGGCACAACTATAAGCATTTATCTCTGCATGAAGCGGGTTCCTTGTATTTACGTGCTTACTCATGCCTTTACCGATATCTCCTGTATGGTTTTTACAATTTCCAGGATCCCATCCCCTCTTTTTGAGGAAAGTTTTATTATCCGGGCACGAGGATTGATCCGGGAAACTGCCTGCAATGCATGTTCAACTATATCTTCAGAACCCAGATCGACCTTGCTGAGAGCGATGATATCAGCATCTTTTAACTGTGTTGAAATAAGCCGCTTGAGCGAATCATAGTTCAGCAGCTTTTCCTGTCTGGATGTATCAAAGAGTACAATAATAAGTAGCTGTTCAATATTTATGCGCTTGACCGCATCTGATATGGAGCCAGGGACCGCCAGGCCGGTGGGTTCGACAATGACAATATCGGGCTTTTGAGATTCGGCGAGCTTCTTCAAAGTTCCGATCATACTTCCAACGACCTGGCAGCAGATACATCCTCCGCCGATATCTTTCACCGTCAGGCCGTAATCCTGCATGACTCTGCCATCCACGGGTATCTCACCTATTTCATTGACGAGTATTGCGACTTTGTTCCCCGCCTCAGACAGACTTCGCGCGAGCTCGATAATGAGCGTCGTCTTGCCGGAGCCGAGGTATCCTGCTATCTGCAATAGTTTCATTTTGACCTTTTTCTATCCGCTTTTGAGACTGTCCATCAGTGCCTGCATATTTTTTTTGGGCACTTCGGGCCATAGATCACAACCGGGCCAGACAGCATTAGCTCCTGCAGTGATACATCCCTTTGCTGCAGGCCCGACATCTTCGGCCTTCCCCTGCATCAGGACCTTGACCGGGTCGAAATTGCCAAGAATGATCGTCTCATGACCAAGCTTCTTTCTCGTTTCAGGCAGACAGTTCTTCTGGTCTACACTGATAGCGTCAGCTCCGCACTCTTTCATGTCTTCTATGATCGAGTTTGTGTCACCGCAGATATGAAGAATATTAGGACGGGGCATTGCAGCAAGTATCTTTATGAGATGCGGTTTTATCAGGGATTTAAAGCTCTTTGGGCTCATAACGTCCGAGGTGCCGCCCATTTCCCTGAGCGTAAAATAATCGGCGCCCGCGTCCTTGTATACTTTGAAAACCTTAATGATGAATTCTGAAAGTCTGTCAAGCAGCATGTTCGTTTTCTCCGGAGCAAGGAAGGATTCCTCGAAAAGTTCATCGAGTTCTTTAACCTGTCCTGCCAGAGTAAACGGCCCCAATATATAGGTACCGATCGCCACCTCGTCACCTAATTCACTTCGGAGTATTCTGATAGCTTCCGTAACAACTGGAATTCTGCCTGCGTTCTTTATGTCATCAGGAATATGAACATCCTCGGCCGTTTTAATAACCTTTTCTTTTACAGTCGGATACAGCAATCCCTCTACATCCTCGTAATAGTTCATAACAGAACCGAGGGCTTCGGCCTCTACTCCAAGATCAAAGGGAACAACAGCACATTCGAATCCAAACTCCCGGTACATGCCCGCAGCTGCCTTTGCCATAAGCACCGGATCACGATGAGCTCTGGCAAAATTAATTTCATATTTTTCAAGTACCGGTACGACGACATTTCCCATCCCGCTGAATATTGGAGGACGATCCACCTCTTCACCCTTCAAAAATTTTAATACTCTCTGTTTCGGCGTCATTGTACTCATCTTTTTTCCCCTTGCTCTTTAATGTTTGAATTCTGAATACACCAGTGTTCTTTGCTCTGTGCATGATTTATGCACTTTGCCCGGTGGATCTTGACTGCAATTTGAATGTTCATATGATTAAAACTACGCTATTTCTGTCAGCGATTCAATTAGGGTTTTCCTCATTCAAAGCGTTGAAAAACCTGATCAAGAAATAACTTCATAAAATCAGACAGGTAAGAGGCAGGGAACGCGTACTTTCAGGGGAGAGACATGTTTCAGAGCGAGGTGAGTCCTTCGCGAACGGCATATTTTGTAAGCTCTGCCATGCTGTGAATTCCCAGCTTGGACATGATCTTTACACGGTGGGCTTCAACGGTCTTGATGCTCACATTAAGAACAGCGGCAATTTCTTTTGTGTTTTGTCCTTCAGATAAAAGCTGGAGCACTTCCCTTTCCCTGCTTGACAGTACAGAGAAAACCGAAGATTCAGCCTTTTCAGGGTGTCGAATAAAATCTTCAACTACAGTACCAGAGATAGCAGGACTGAGGTAGGTCTTATCTTCTTTTATGGTCTGTATGGCGGTCATCATTTCCTGAAAGGCACAATGCTTTTGCAAAAAGCCGGATGCTCCTGCCTTGAACATTGCCGATATATAGCGTTTGTCTGAATGCATTGACAGGGCGATCACCTTTACCCCGGGTTTTTCAGCAATGATCTGACGAGTAGCTTCAATACCGTTTAAATCAGGCATGGCAATGTCCATGATAACAATATCCGGAGACAATTGATTGACTAACCGTACAGTAGTCCTTCCATCTTCTGCTTCGCCGACAACTTCGATCTCAGGATACTTGCTCAACATGGTACGGAGTCCGTCACGCACAATTTTATGGTCATCCGCAATGAGAATGCTGGTTGTCATTTCACCTCCACACTCCTTGAAAAAGGCACCTTTAATGATATCTGAGTGCCATGTCCCGGTTTTGAATGAATCTCTACAGTGCCGCCTATGTATCGCAGGCGTTCATATATACTGAAAAAACCAAACGATTTTGTTGTGTTAATGTCGTTTTCATTAAATCCGATCCCGTCATCTTCGACAGTGATGATCAGGGTCGTGTTGTCTCTCCGAATGGATATCCTTACATTCTGGGCATGTGCGTGCTTGACAATGTTCATGAATAATTCTCTTACCATTTGGAACAGGAGAACGCTCACGTCCCTGTCAAGAGGTTTTGGTGTTCCGTCATCTGTAACTTCAACAATGATGTTATGATGCTTCTGGATCTGTTCGCCGAACCACTCGATCGCAGACTCAAAGCCAAGCTCGTAGAGGATCGGGGGGCTCAGTTCAAAGGTCAATGACTTGGTATATTGAATGCTCTTCTCAAGCAGGGTATGGATATCATTGATGTATTCATCATAGCTGCCTGAAGTCAGTGATTCCTGCAGGGCCCCAAGTTTTATCTTTGATATGGCAAGAGTCTGTCCGATATGGTCATGCAGCATGATCGCTATACGGCGCCTCTCCTTTTCTTCTGCCAGCGACAACTCGGAGGCAAGGGACCGGAGCTGGTTTTTGTACGCAACTTCTCGCTCTTCAGCCTCCTTTCGCTGTGTGATATCCCGGTGAATGGAGACAAAATGCGTTATCCTGCCAAACTCGTCCTTGAGGGGGGTGATCTGCCATTCAAGGTCGATCTCCGTACCGTTTTTGCTGCGGCTCTTGGTTTCGATTGAAAACGCCTTGTCTTTTGACTGTCTTTTCTCCAATTTGATCCAGTCAGCTTTATTTGTTTGAGGGCTCTGCAATATGATCGACGGGTCTTCCATGACCTCTTCGGCAGTATACCCGGTTATTTCGGTAAATGCAGGATTGACAAAAACGACCTTGGCCGATGGGGAGACAGGGCTGGCAGTTGTAATGACAATTGAATCTTTTGCCTGCTGAAAAGCTGATTCGAGCAGTCTCAGGCTTTCTTCTGTCTTCTTGCGTTCCGTGATATTGCTGAAGAATGCCAGCGCTGCAGGCCTGCCCATCCAGCTGATCAGGACCGAATTGGTCTGAAGCCATTTTACATTGCTTTCTTTATCAACGATCCTGAATGAATAAATGCTCGGAACAGTATCACCCTTTATCCGCTTGAAATAACGCTCTCTCACAAGGTCTTTGTCGTGAGGATGAACGAGGAGATCAATGAATGAAGATGACATTAATTCCTCTTTTGAATAACCCAGGAGTTTTTCGGCTTTGGGATTTAAGTACTTGCACATTCCATCCTGCACTACGGTGATCGCCTCGTTGGCATTTTCAATGACAAGGCGATATTTCTCCTCAGACTTTCTGAGCCTCTCTTCAACCCATTTATGTTCACTGATCTCCTGTTGCAGTGTTTCATTTGCCATGGAAAGCTGGGCAGTCCGGACACGAACTTTCTCTTCAAGGTCAGCGCGACACTTGTTTAGTAATTTCTCGTTGCTCTTGAGTTCGGAAATATCATTTCCCACGCAGAGGATCTCAACAACCCGCCTGTTTTCGGTAAAGATCGGCCTGCTTGTCCAGGAGATCCATACGGCTCCGCCATCTTTGCGGACATTCTCAAATTCCCATTTAGCGTACTGCTCAGGATTACTGCTGATGTTCTTCAGCAGGTCGCCAATAACATGTTCGGAGAAAGCATTATCAGGGGCGATCGTTCCGATCAAGTTCCTGAACAATATTTCGTCCTGATCATAGCCGAAAAATTTGCGCGCAAAGTCATTGACAAATATTATGTTGCCCTCCATATCCAGCCGCATAATGATACTGCTGACATTCTCTACCAGTTCTCTGTATTGTGTCTCACTCTTGTGTAATGCTTTCCTGATCTCTTTCTGGTTAGTTATGTCCTCGAGGATACAGATCATTCCATCGTACTCATTATATTTTAGTCGCGGGATGAGCCATCCTGACTGATAAGTCAGCTTTCCTGCCGGCGTAACAACGGGGACCTCTGAATAGTGAACCGTTTGCAAAGTTTTCTTTGCTTCCAGATAATATTTTCTGAAATGATCGATCGGGTCTTCACGACCGCTGAGCACATGGTATCCAACGAGTTTCTGATGAGTGACTCCTGCGATCATTTCCATGCCTTTATTTGCATAAAAGATGATATCTTCTTTATCTGAGACCCAAACACCGGAAGTTATACTGTCAAGTATATTTTCATAAAGGTGCGCAGGCTTTACGTTATCTTCTTCTGACATCAAGGTATTCTGAAGTAAACTGCTCACGGCGTCTTTTGGGAGGAAATTGTTCGAGCTGTTTTTTATCAGAAGCGTATCCTTTACATTTTTCCTGTTCCCTCTAACCTTCATATGATTGCCTTTCAATGTGTATCATATTGTTTTCACTTTAACTCAAGCCAGCATTGAAGGGGCTCCTCATCCATTCAGTTCCAGGTTGGTCACTCCAAAACAGCATGCATACTCTGAGTCGGCAGGTATCCAGCATCTGCATTTATTATATCATGTTATATGCAACCTATGAACATCTGTCCCTGTGCATAATGTTCACCTTGAATATAATGTGGTTCACGTGACATCATATTTTATGGTTAAAGAGCCTGTTATATTCATAAGCTGCGGGATCTTCAAGGAAGAGCTCGAATATTTGCTCAGAGAAAAGGGGTTGGACTGGAATATTATTTTTCTCGATGCTGCATTGCATGTAAATTTTGATAAACTGAAGATGGAGTTAGTGCAGACATTAGAAAAATACAGTAAAGAGGGCACAAAGCTCAAGGTTCTCTACGGACATTGCCATCCTGAGATCATGGAGATACTGGAGAAGTATGAGGCAAAAAAAATCAAAGCTGGAAACTGCCTGGAGGCTATTATCGGTGCAGATGAGATAAAGAGGCTTGATTCTGAGGCAAAGAGTTTTTTCCTGACAGTGGGCTGGATTAATAACTGGAGAAATATGTTTGATCTCGGGAAAGCTGACTTTGATTTTGACTTTAAGTCAATGTTTGTCAATTACAAAAGGATCGTTGTTTTTGATTCTCATATTGTGCCGATAGATGAGGGCAGTGTAAGAGAGTTCAGTGAATTCACTGGTCTGCCAGTTGAAAGAATATCAATTTCTCTCGATTATTTTCAAAATCTAATAAAGGAACTGTAAGGTTCCGATTTATTCCCCCTGTTTGTCCTTTTTGTCTGCCAGGATATCAAGGATTTCGGAGTGGTCCGGAAAACGCCCTGATTCTTTTTTGGAGAAAATCAACTCTCCGTCTGCAACCACCTCAAACACTCCCATTTTCTTAGAGTGCACAAGCACTGGTTTCACTCCGAACTTTGCTCCTATTGCGATAGCCAGCCCCGCAGCAATTGGCCTGTAATTACAGGTACCGCAGTATTCTATTGAGATTTCCATTACACTACCTCCTATTAAGCATTTTAATTCATCTCATTGTTCAAATATTACCACTTTTCAGTGCCATTGAAAATAAAGCATCTTGCCGTATAGGCACACTGCTACATTATTAAGCAGATCCTTAATCTGCTATAATTTACCTTGACTGGATCCGGTCTTTATGATTCATCGAAAGGGGTGACTGTTCATCTGATCGAAGTTAACGCTGTTTATGTGCTGATCGCACGTGATTTCAAGAAGTTCGTGCGTGAGAAAGGCAGGCTTGTTTCAACTCTTGCACGTCCGCTTATATGGCTGTTTCTTGTCGGAGGAGGGATGTCGAGACTTGTCTCGCCAGGAACTGGCATATCTTACATACAGTTTATATTCCCGGGGATTCTCGGCATGACAATTCTGTTCAGCTCAATATTCTCCTCTATCTCCATTATATGGGACAAGGAATTCGGTCTTATGAAAGAAATACTCGTAGCTCCAGTCTCAAGGTTTTCAATTGTTGTCGGGAAGTCATTGAGCGGGACGATAATTTCCGTCATTCAGGCAACCATTATACTGATGCTCTTCCCTTTCCTCGGAATAAAACTGAGCCTGTCCTCAATCCCGTTCACCATTCTCATTGCATTCATGCTTTCCTTTTGTATATCTTCGCTGGGCATTATTATTGCAGCTTTTTTTGAAAACCTCGAAAGCTTCAGCTCTATCATGAATTTCATTGTGATGCCCATGTTCTTCCTTTCCGGCGCCATGTATCCGGTGAAAGACCTCCCTTATATACTGAAATTAATATCAAAACTGAACCCTTTGACTTTTGGAATCGATGCCCTGAAACATTCTATATTCCGTGATCCGATGGTATCCGACTTTTCACTCATGACCGACATTATCTTTCTTGTCCTTTCTTCCATAGTATTTGTTGCGGTTGCCGGATTTTTATTTGAAAAAAAGAAATAAGAGGAGTTCAGGAGCACGTCAATGCAATAGCGCCCCTTAATGATTAATAAAGGTTTCTTTTACTCGTCTGGATTTAATGAAATACGGAATGCCTGACCCGGTCAATAAGATAGCGCTGACAACTCCGATGTTTTCCGGCATATTTATTTCTTTAAAGATAAATGATATCCATGAAACATTGGCAAGCATGATCAGCATATGCATAGTAAGAAATCCGATCATCATTTTCGGCAACGACTGCTTCCTTTTGAAGAACAGGAAGGACACATACAGCACGAAAAAAAGTTGCAGGGTAACTAACAGTGTCTGTGAAACAAGCGCTGCCTTTAATCCGGGATACTGGCCAATGACCGCTGCCATTGAGGGATCATTTATCATTTTTATATTCATCAGGATCAAGCTCAAAAGGAACAGTGGTATGGTAAGCATGCTGACGGCAGGGATAAAGAGCCATCCCCGTATACCTGATTCTGTTTTTACATTATCTTTATTTTTGGTTTCATTGGTCGGGATCTTCAGAAAACTCATAATACTCTCCTTCAATTTTTTATAATATGTATTCTCATTATATTTGCGCACAAATAAAAAACCCGTGATGTTTGTCACATTATTCCGGAAGGATACGATATATTCTGTCATCGCCTTCTTTAGGCCGCCCTCTTCCATCCCTGTTGTTCGTGAGAAAATACAGGAACCCGTCAGGACCTTCCACAACATCGCGTATCCGTCCATACTTTCCATTTCTGTAATCTTTCACAAACCATCTCTCAATTCTGATGACCTTATGCTGAGCGCCTTCACGCGCCAATACGATCCTGACAAGAGCTTCGCTTTTCAAGGTCGCAACAAACAGATTTTTTCTGAGATGGCCTATTTCCCCGTTTTCATAAAAAGTAATCCCTGATGGAGGAGTTGCATTTTTCCATACGACAAGCGGGTCAATGTAGGGTTTCAGCCCGGGCGCCCCGACTGTTTCCGGCCACCCATAATTTTCGCCTTTCCGGATGATATTTATCTCATCATTTGCAAACAGCAGGTACTCACCTGAAGGCCCGTGCTCTGACTCAAATAGGGCTCCCGTTTGAGGCTCCCAGGCAAGCCCCTGTGGATTCCTGTGTCCATATGAATAAACAGGAGAGTCCTTGAAAGGGTTGTCCTTCGGGATATCTCCTTCAGGAGTAACTCTCAATATCTTTCCTCCGGCCGAATTTAAGTCCTGAGCCATATCCGCACTGAATGTTTCACCGGTTGTTATATATAACAGCCTGTCGGGGCCAAATGCGATCCTTCCGCCATTATGGAAATTCCCTGCAGGGATCCTGTCAATTATGATCCCGTCAAATATTCCTTTGTCACCGTCATCTCTAAGTCTTATGACCTTGCTATAAACGCCATTAGTTCCACTGTATGTGTGCATTGCATATACAAAAGGCTTCCTTGGAAAGTCAGGGTGAACTGCAAGCCCCATAAGTCCACCTTCACCCTTGTGGTGTACGTCCAGTTCAATATAAGGCACTGCCTGAAGCTTCCCGTCTCTTATCAGCCTGATCCTTCCTGGCCTCTCACTTACAAGCGCTCTTCCGGCGGGAAGAAATACAAGGGACCATGGTATCTCTAAATTCTCTGCCCACGATTCAACCTTTACTCCATCAACTTCAGGCAGAAAAATATCTTCCACTTCCTGCGGCGCTTTACCAACAGTGGGAAAACCGAACAAACTAAATGGACATAATATGATTAACAGAGTTATGACTATCTGGATATTCAGTGAATACATCATATATAAATTGTATCAGATATTTAATTCAGAAAAGGCTCAGGAGGACATTGCAACAGGCAGAGACGACTGAAAAAGCTGTCAGGAAACTACACGAAATAAGCTTTGAAGAATTTTATCCTGTCCACGCTCAGGAGAAGCATGACAAGCAGAATATAAATATTCATTCTTGCGAATGCTGACTGATACGTGACTGTTTTACCATGTCCTTTAAGGAGCTGTATCCCGATAATAGCAAGCCACAGTGCTATGGGAATCAGCAAAAAGCTTGTTGTATCGGATGTAATCAGTCCATAAAACAGAGCCAGCATACTGGCTACAGAAGTTGAGGTCATCCACATAAATACAATCCGTTCAAGCTGCTTCGTTTTAAACACTCTTGTTAATGAAGGGAAACCCGCTTTCTCGTAATCCTCGCCATGTGATAAGAAAAGAAGCCAGAAATGCGTTATCTGCCATATATAGAACAGGAGGCAGACGGCCAATATTTTCCTGTCAGGGAACATTCCCCCTGCTGCGAACCATCCAATAGCAGGAGGCAGCGCTCCTATGATCGCGCACGGAACAGACGCAAAGGCTGTCTTCCTTTTCAGGTATGTGTACACACCATTGTATAAGATGACCGCGCAGCAGCCAAGCAAAAAAGCTGAAAGGCTTTCTGTAAAGATCAGCGCCAACAACCCTGAAGTTATCAATACGATAGAAAAGAACATCGCCTGAAAAGGTAATATCCTGCCGCCTGGAAGCGGACGCCCTTTCGTCCTTTCCATGAGCGCATCAGTGTCTCTTTCCTGATACTGATTAAACGCACAGCAGCCGCAGGCAAGCAAAAAGACGCCAGCAACTGTTATTGCCAGGTCAACAGTCAAACGTGTGCCGGCAAGCATAAACCCTGTTGCTGCTGAAAGAGCTGAAAAAAATGACAGGGTTACCTTGCAAAGTTCGATATATGTTCTTATCTTAATCATTCAAATCTTTAATATAATCTATTATTGTCTGTATCTCATCATCGGTTAAAACATCTTTTTGAGAGGGCATTATCGCATCAAATCCCTTCACTACATCCGCATCAGGTTCGAGCATCGACTTTTTCAAATACTCCTCATCAACGGTAACCACCCTCTCCTTCCCATTGGTAATAACGACAGTGACATGCCCGAATAGGCCTTTGAAGCTTGGGCCCACTTCTACGGCCCCGTCTGTGGTATGGCATCCGAGGCAGCCATTTTCTTCCATAAGAATTAAAGCATCTTTGGCTTTGATGTCTTCTGCTTCCCCTTTCTTTTCATACCATTGGTAGAACTCCTCAGGTGACATAACATTGACCTTTGAGATCATGGCGTGGTGCCCTGTACCGCAGTATTCCGTACAAAAAAGGTCATACTTCCCGAGAGAGTCAGGGAGAAACCAAAGGTATGTCTCCATCCCCGGCACTGCGTCTTCCTTTACACGGAACACAGGGATGAACAGACTGTGCAGGACATCTTCTGAAGTGATAATAAGTTTGACCGGTTTATTCAGAGGCACGTTAAGTTCATTGCTTTTCAATCCGTTTTCATAGGTGAAAGACCATGACCACATGCGAGCAGTGACCTTTACGGGCATGGCATCTTCAGGGGGATTTCTCATGGCCCTGAAACCTGCCCAGCCGTAATAGAACATAATTATTACAAGAATAGTGGGGACCACGATCCAGATAATTTCAAGCAACAGATTACCTTCAATATCCTTTGCAACAGGATTTTTTTTGCGGTTGAACTTTATCAGAAAAAAGATCATGGCAATCGTGATGAAAGCAAGTATGACAACAGATATGCCCACGATCAGGAAAAAAATGTCATCTACCTTGTAGATTTGATTGAGAAAGTTCGCAAACATTTAATATCTTATCCCAACATCAAAAAATGTCAGTCCTATAATAACGGCTATGGTAGCGATTGTTCCCAGAAGCATTGCCTTGAGGAGCAATGTCTCATATTTCAAATGCATGAAAAAAAGAAGGATAAGGCTTGCTTTTACTGAAGCTATAAGAACAGACGTGAGAGCGCCATATTTGCCAAGATTCATACCGGCAACAGTAACAGTCAATGCAGTAAGCGCCAGGAGGCATATCCAGGTTGCTATGTATATAGCAGTTCTGCCTGAACTTTTGGCGTTATTATTCATAGCGAACTCCAATCCAGTAGAAGGCACACGTGACAAAGGCACAAAGGGAAGTCTGCGGAGAAATTTCCATACGACACCTTTTCAGGAAAAACATAACAACCTCTTTTCATCATCTTATCAGATAAAACACCGGGAAAAGATAGACCCAGACAACATCAACCAGATGCCAGTAAAGACCCGAATTCTCAAGCCTTACATAATCTTCCCGGTTGATGCTGTTTTTTAAAGTCAAAATCATCATGATAGTTATCAGTATAATCCCTCCAAATACATGCAGCCCGTGAATCCCTGTCAAAAGATAATAAAGCCCGTAATACATCGTGTCTCCCTTGCCGCGCTGAAGCAGCTCAGGCGCGTTAGGATATATCCCGTGGTTTATCTTTGCGCCCCATTCAAAATATTTATTCACGAGAAAAACAAGCCCGAAAGAAACAGTGAGGCACTGAAAGAGCAACGAAGCCTGTTTTCTTCCGCTTTTAATGGCGTTAATTGACAGCGCCATTGTCAGGCTGCTGGTAAGGAGAACAAGCGTGTTGACAGTCCCGATCATCCTGTCCAGTTCAGCGGACGCAGAGTGAAATTCCTGGGAATACTTTGATCTGAACGCAGAATACAGGAGGAATAACCCAGCGAACAGGAGCAGTTCAGTGAACAGAAACATCCACATGCCGAGCTTGGACCCCTCGAAATCATGCTTATGAGAGTTATGTCCCTCTTTCATCTGAACCTGTACGGCCCCCCGGTCACTACCGGCACTTCTTCAAAATTCTCGGCCGGAGGAGGTGATGAAGTTGTCCATTCGAGTGTGCTCCCACCCCAAGGATTATTTCCGGCCTTTTCTCCCCTGAAGACCGAACGTATAAGATTGTAAAACATAATTACTATTCCGGCAACCAGTATCCATGAACCTATTGTTGATATCACCTGGAGAGATTGAAATTCGGGCAGATAGTCGTAATATCTCCTTGGCATGCCCTCCCATCCGAGGATGAACATGGGGAAATACAGGACATTGAACCCGATAAAAAGAAAAATACACGCCGTCTTGGCAAGTCTTTCCCTGTACATCCTCCCGAACATTTTGGGGAACCAGTAATGAAGGGCGGCAAAAAAAGCAAAAGCTGTCCCTCCGAACATCGTATAGTGGAAGTGGGCCACTATGAAATAGGTCCCGTGGACATGGATATTCGTAGCGAGGGCGCCATTGACAAGCCCGGTAATGCCGCCTATGGAAAAAAGAAAGATAAAAGCGACAGTGAACAAAAGCGGTGACTTAAGGTCTATTGATCCTTTATACATACTTGAAACCCAGTTAAACACCTTTATCCCGCTCGGCACCGCAACGATAAAAGTGAGAAAGGAAAATACGATCCTTGATATATCGCTCATGCCGCTTGTGAACATGTGATGCCCCCACACAAGATACCCTACAAAGGCAATGGCGATACTTGAAAATGCGATCATTTTATATCCAAAGATCGTCCTCCTTGCAAAGACCGGGATTATCTCAGAAACAACTCCCATTGCAGGGAGGATCATGATATAGACCGCGGGATGTGAATATATCCAGAAGAGATGTTCAAAGAGCAGCGGGTCCCCGCCTCTTGAAGGGTCAAATAATCCGATATTGAAAAGTCTCTCAAGGATTAAAAGCAGCAGCGTCAGCCCGAGGACCGGCGTTGCAAGTATCTGCACCCATCCTGTTGCATAAAGCGCCCATGAAAACAAAGGCATCCTGAACCATTTCATGCCGGGCGCCCTCAAACGGTGTATGGTAGTGACAAAATTAATTCCTGTCATTGTTGATGATATTCCGAGAAGGAAAACACCGAATACCGCAAGCGTGACATTCGTCCCTGTTTTCAGGCTGTAAGGCACATAGAAAGTCCATCCCGTATCCGGCGCCCCGCCTCCTGTAAATAATGAGATGAGAATGACCATTGCGCCGGACATATAAAACCACCAGGACATTAGATTTATTCTGGGGAATGCCACGTCCTGGGCCCCTATCTGAAGCGGCAGAAAGAAATTGCCGAGCCCGGCGGGGATACCGGGGATTATAAAAAGGAAGATCATGATCACACCGTGAACGGTGAATACCGCGTTATAAACCGGGGCAGTCATTATCGTTTCTCCCGGCGCAATGAGTTCAAGCCGCATAAGCAGGCCAAGGGTCACAGCGACAAGGAAAAAGCTGAACATTGCTGTCAGATAAAGCAGCCCTATCCTTTTATGGTCGGTCGAGAGTATCCAGGAAAATATCCCCTTATACCTGCCGTCTGTGTTGTAAAAATTTAGCTCGCTGTTTTCCATAATGATTTTTCTCTCTGGATCTAATTCCTGCGGATCCCTCTTTTCCCGGTTGCAACAAGGTAAATGAAAAATAAACCGATCGTAATTATTACAAGAGTTGCCGCGACTTTCAGCGTATTAAAGACGTATCTCTTTCCTGCTGAATCATAGCTCATGCAGTATAACAGCGTTCTTCTTGCCAAAGAAACAGCCCTGCCTTTCGAAGCCTCTGTAACAGCCATCTCAAACTCGAAAGGAAGAAATGTAACGCCGTCAAGATATCGTACGATCTTCCCTTCAGGGGAAAGAAATATCAGCGTGACAGGATGGGAAAACCCCACCTCTTCTTTTTTGAAATGAAATCCTGCAGCATGGGCAAACCTGTTTATACTTTCGGCGTTTCCTGTCAGGAACCTCCACGCATCGTCCGGGAACGGAATATTTGTGGCTTTCAGATACCCCGGTTTCTTTTCAGACGCTATTTGCGGAGTATCTTTTTCGTCAAAACTGACGGCAAGCACCTGATAATCTTTCCCGGGTTTGAGTTTCGATCTCTCTATCACATCTGCAAGCCCCATAAGCAGGAGAGGACACGTATGACTACAGCCCAGATAAACCGGAGCAATAACAGTCGGCTTATTTACATAATCCTTCAGCGCCACCGGCCTGCCTTTCTCATCGTAAAAAACTATATCGAGGGGCAGAAACGAACCGAGCTTTTCATCCAGGACAATCTCCTGCCCGGTATTAACAGCTTCATGTCCATGCACGATCTGTGCAAAAAAAAGAGCGGTAAGCAGGAAGATAATTTTCATTTCAGATACAGATACTGTAAGTGGTTCAAAGACAGAAACGTCTAACTTATTTAGAATCCATTATACAGGATTTTGGGGGATAATTTTATGTGTTGTTGCCAAGACTTGATCCTGCAGACAGTGAAAGATCAAGTCTGAATTGTTAGTTTTTCCTGGAAAGTAAGTTCCCTTCAGCAACTCATGAAATGTTGGGTTCAGCGACTTGTCCTTAGACCTTGCATGACAATTCTAAAAAAGATTACTAACCATAATCAACGATATCGATTGTTGGTTTTTGTTAATGCTTTCAAATGGAAATAAATGGCATTTTGGCTGCAATAACCATAGATGTAAAATTGACAATATCTAAATATGATTGATTCTCAATGGAGCTGATATTGCGGATTACCGATAATTATAAGGGGCAGGCATTGCCATAAGAGAGCTGGCGAGAGTCCCAGGAGGATACTTAAAAGTTGCCCAAGCTCAGCGCAATACCGGCGGACATACTTGCCCGATGCTGCCAAAAAGGCCGACTGGTACGAGCAGGACGGCCCGTCTTGGTCCGTTGTTGAATGACCCCTGCGCCGCAATCTGTCCCTTGTCGTTGATGGCCACCGCGCCGATCAGCCGCCAGCTCGTACCTTCCAGCCGGGTATTCAGATCAATCATCGTCGTGCCGTTGTACAGGAAGGCGGTGATATCCGTAGCGCTTTGCGCCACGCCCACGACGCGAGCGGAGCCATTGAGCCCGTTCGCCACGCTGAACCACTCCGGATGCGCCGGGTCGAGCGTCCCAAGATCCTGCGTGGGCTCGAAGTGATTCCTTGAGAGAAACGCATGCGGCACCGCGCTCCCGATGGCGCCGGTCACGTTGCCCTTGGCATTGATCGCCTGGGGCTGCATGACCCTGTCAAAATCCGGAAGCACCGGGTGCGGGGACGCTGCACGAATCTTAAACCACCGGTTCAGGTTCGGGAAGAACTTCATCCCTAGTACAGAGCCGCCGGAAACCCGTAGTGGCCCGGTCACCTCGCCGAATTCCCCGATCCCGACCGCCCTGTTCACGGGCGCCGTTCCACTCGGTGGCACCACGACGAAGGTCGGAAAGGTCACGGCTTCGCCGTTGGAGTACGCCACCGCTTCTTCGGTGGACAGCCCTGGCACGGACTGAAACCCAACGATCGTCCCGCCCTTGTTCACCGCGAGTGCATGTTGGTCCAGGCGGTCATCGACGCCGAGATCACGGAAGACGCCCTGATGGAACGAGAAGGCGCGTAACCGGCCGTCGGTTCGCTTGAAGGTGCCAACGACCATGGCGTGGTCGTTGATGGCCGCCGCTTCCGATGACGCTTCTTCCGGTACCGCAGCGCCCACGTCGATCCTTGTGCAGCCCGGCGTATCGTAAAAGAATGCGCGCCGGAAGGTGCCGTTGTTCTTAGACGAGAAGCCGGAGACCTGGCCGAAGCTGTTGATCCCGGTCGGTTCGGACGAGTCGAATCCCGGGTGAATACCCAGATCGATCACTTGATAGGCACATGCAACAAGCATGAGCGGCAGGGCAAGAGCGAGAAGCATAGTCCGATACATAAGTACCTCCTATAGAAACCATCTGCAAAATCAAAAGCAGCCGGGACTGGACAGTCGAACCACGGCCGATAGGCAAATGATTAGAAATCGCTTTCAAAACATATCTAAATCTTATCTGAAAAAACGGATCTGTCAAGGTGGTTTTTTTGATATTGTGCGCCTATCCTGAAAATTCCGGGGATGTATTCTACGATAATTTGCGTTTCGGCCTGACTGCGCATCAGGCAGGCCGTCATACATGAAGATACCTTACCGTTCCGTGCATGATTTAGACCCTGCGCAGACATATTCCCCCTCTCTCTTTCAGGAATAAATCAAGTGCTTTTTCAATAATTGGTCTTGGTGACAAAAGCGAATTATCATAATTCTTATTATTTCACTTGATCTTGACCATTATTCTAAGTAATCAATACATTTTCATAATATGAGTTTTAAAGATTAGTTGGTGCACTTTTTGTCACGAGGAATATATTTGACTGAAGATTTTTAAGAATAGCAATTTTTCTTTACGTGCATCTTGGTGAGCAAATATGAGAAATCAGATTCAGCAGACCAGGCCTCTCTTTCAACCAGGCAATCATCGATTGTCTATTGATCCGGAGATATTTATAATTTCGCCTTATCACGTTTTTTTGTGCAATATGGATTTTGTTGACTCTTCGCATCTATCAAGCATGATCCTACTGACTCAGATTACTGCTTTCACCAACAAAGTGAGAGTTGCATCAAAGGTTAAAAACATGAAATTCAGGTGGAAAGATACAAGAGCGGTGCATTTTTATAGATTTTCTTTTTTCTCTCTTTTGCTCAAAAGATGCATGTAAATAAAGTTGACTGTTAACCAAGAAATATATCGACAACATTCATTGCGGCATAACGTTTCTAATTACGAATACTCGGATTCTACATGGTAAGACCGGTGAGAATAAATAACCATGATCATCAAAATTAACTATTGTCTTTTATAGAAGATTATAAATGTTAATGAGGACGTTGCAGCGATAACGTCGCAGCCCACAGATTCAACTGATTAAGTCTATGCCTGAAGTTAACTGACAAGATCTACCAGCAGGAGTGTTTCAGACTTTATAGAGGGAATGGAGAGCTACTCCACGCTGGCAGCAATAGAGATCAGGAATAAAGGGAGCAGGCGGGGATGTATGACCTTGCCGTTGGACCTCTGGTAACTTTTTTTAATATGTTTGTGCTGCTGGATATGCTTTCTCTATAAGGTGTGGGAGATAGTAGAACACAAGAGCGGAAGTGCAGAAGAGTGGAAACAGTGAAAAGAATCCGCTGTCAGAAGACCGTCAAGGCGTCTTCTTTTGTTTTTTTATTTCGAACATCAGCTTGTCAGCGCGAGAAAGCAATTCTGCGATAGAACGGGTTGCATTTACTTCAGCATATGCAATGCCGAAGCTTAATGACAACGCATAGTTCCGCTTCTTCTCCATATTATGTTTTTCGATAGCGGACTGAAGCCTCTGGCAACTAATATCGCTGCTGATCTGGGAAGTCTCAAGTGAAAGAACAACAAACTCATCACCACTGATTCGGGCTACAATATCGGACTCTCGAAAGCATGCTTTGAGAATGCCAGCTGTCTCATATAAGGCGGTGTCTCCCGTGTCGTGCCCCAATGTGTCATTTATTAACTTCAGGTTATCGAAATCAGCATACAGCAGGGATAATCCTTTGTTTAGTCTACGGGCCATTTTTAGATGATCTTCAGCGAGAGTGAAAAATCCTCTTCGGTTGTAAAGTCCAGTTAGTTCATCAGTAATTGATAACGATCGTAATCTCAGTTCTATTTTCTTCCTTTCCTCGACTTCTTTTTCCAGGCGTTTTTTGGCATCGGCTATCCTGTCTGTTTTCCTGAAAAAATACAGAATAACCAAGGGTACCACGATAAGGGGAACCAGGAAGGCATCTACCATGCCTACCAGGATTACTTCATGGTGAATTTTGTTCCATAACAGTGTGCATATCATTGAGCTGAAGACCAGTGTCAGGAACTGTGAGAGTATGATGCTTATCCAAAGAAAATGCCAGGGGCCTCTTTTCCTGATCTTTTCGCTGATGGTGCCTATTATAGAATGATGCTCTGATCTAAGCATCTCAGAAAGTGATTGTAGCGGGATAGTTCCTTCTGGCGTGTTCTTCCTACGAGAATCAGATAAATAATAAGGGAGTTTCAGTACCCACGGATAATTTTTCATGGCTTCTCCCCTGTCAAATAATACGAGCAAAGGAAGTGCAAGGCCTGATGCATCTGCTGCATTCTGAGGATTGTTGTTTCTACCATGATCCCCCCCATCAAAAGGAAAATTAATAAGAAATCGCCTATTACACCTTTTCTAATTTTATCAGAAAAAATGTTGATTCGGCAAGATGTCGAATTGTATTTTTCGGCTTTCCTGAAAATTCCGGTAATATGTGCTACAAAAATTTACGGACAGATAGTTCTTGACATGAGAAAACTAAATCAGGAATATGAGAATGTTAAATTAATATGTGTAAATCATAATCATATGTCTGTACCAAATATGTCTTATGCTTTCTTTCCTCCCGTAATCCTCATTCTCTGCATCTTCCCAGATCTTTGATTAGTTGGTGTTATCAGTAATCCAAGGCCAACGGCAAATTTATTGACTTATGCGAGTAGTCAACAAAATCCAGATTGCACAAAAAAACATGATAGAGGCTAATTATTAATTTCTCCGGACCAATAAAAGATCGACGATTGCTGGATGAAAGAGAGCTTTTCTTCTTGATGATTTCCTCTCAACTCTGCTCATAGATGCGTGTAAAGAAAATTACCGTGCTAATAAATCTTCAGTTAAACATATTCCTTTGTGTAAAAAATCCACCAACAAAGTGAGAGTTGCATCAAAGTTTGAAAACATAAAGTTCAGGTGGAAAGATATAGCAGCGGTGCGTTTTAAAATATTTCATTTTTCTCACTTCTGCCGACAACTATGCAGTGTAAAGAAAAAGGTGTACACCTGATAACCCGCAGTTATTGGATTCAGCAACAAACGAAGAGTTCGGCCCGAAACATGCCGCGGGGACTCAAACGACAGGTTGGAATGTCGTATTAA
>QZKC01000011.1 GCA_003599425.1 Nitrospiraceae bacterium
TGTCTTCCTCGATATCGCTTGTGACCGATATAAAAATTGGGAGGACGGCAAATACGTCCATGGCGACAAAGATAGGGATAAATGTCATAGGGAGGTCTTTTATACTTTCGAGCATGGATAAATTATAAACATAAATTTGCTAATCGTCAAAAAGGAAGCATGGTTGGACGCATCTCACACAGGTAAGCCTGGTTCCGGATTTCTCTAATCGACGGGATGGGTTGCATTTCGCCATTCAGTTTACGAATATATCTTTGGATAAGATTCAAAGTCTTTTTTTGAAAGGTGTCGTATAGAAATCCTCCACCAGCCTTGCCTGTGTGCCTATGTGCCTTTGTCCCTCTGTGCCTTGTATTGGAACAGAGTTCAGATCTCAGCGAACATCTGCGTCATGCTTATGAATCGAGATTTAACGGCCTGTACCCGCAAGAAATTCAGACGACATAAGTTTTTTGCTGAGGAGGTATGTTAGGTGCCTGTCGAGCAGCGCTGAAAGCTCGGTGAGTATTTCACGGCGCGGCTTCAGGCGGTTTGAGATATGGACAGGCCATTCTATGCTGTGTGAGTAGAAGCGGATGGTGTTGTCATGGATCCGGATGAATGGTTTTCCCTCTCCGGCGGGTATCCCGGCGCATTTGCCGCAGAGGGTTGTCCCTGCGTCAGGATAAAAATTCAGGCTTTCCCTGCCGCATTTCCCGCATCCCTTCAGGCGCGGTGCATACCCTATTGCCGCGAGGAGGCGTATCCGGGTGATGAGGTGCAGGGCATCTTTTGATCCCTGCTCAGATGATCCGATTGTGTGGAGAATGTTAAGAAGGAAAGAGAACAGTCTCTTGTTCGGGATACTTTCCGGAATGAGTGAGATCACTATCTCGATGAGTTTTGATACACTGACGAAGTCCTGAAAATCATCCCGTATATGGTGAAAGGAGTTGATGATGTCTGATTGTGTGATCTTCGGTAGTGATGCCTGCTCTTTTCCCCAGAGGGAGATTTTTGCGTGAGTCAGCGGTTCAAGGCTGCTTCCGAACCTGCTTTTTGTTTTTCTCGGGCTTTTTGCGAATGCCTTGATTATTCCTCTGTCGGAAGTGAGGTAAGTTGCTATGAGGTCTGCTTCACCGTATTTTAGCGTCCTGAGGACTATGCCTTCGGTTCTCGTCAGCACGACCGCTTCACATGATGTTCCCGAAATCTTCCGGTTTCAGTTTTTCCAGCCAGTCTTCGAGTTCGTCATTGTTCCTGTGCTCTATAACGTGTTCATCCACGAAGATGGGTGCGTTTATGCGTATCGCTACAGCTATGGCATCGCTGGGCCGTGAATCGATCGGGATTTCCGTTCCATCTCCCTTGTCAATATAGACCCCGGCATAATATGTGTTATCGACGATCTCGGTGATGACGATCCGGGTTACCTTCATTTTCACGCCCTGAATGACGTTTTTGATAAGGTCGTGAGTGAGGGGGCGTGGGGTGACAATTTTCCCGAGTGCGAGAGCTATGGAATCCGCCTCAGGTTTTCCTATCCATATGGGCAATGTATTGTTCCCGTCGACTTCCTTGAGCAGCAGGATATACATATTGCTTCTCGGATCAAACAATAATCCTTCTATTTTCATTTGGCGTAGCAAATAAATACCTCTTTGGGGGAATATATTTTGTAATATGATACCTTATTGCCGGGAAATTTTCTATCAGTAAGGAGCCCTGAAAATTTAATGCGTCCCCAATTGAGCCCTGCTTTGAGCAAGGAATTTCACCAAGGGGATTTTAGCCTTGACTGTTTTACCGGAAACATGATGCATTCCCGGGAATTAGATATGTAAGGTTACACCTGAAACCATCCGGCCATTGAATTAAGCTCGGTTGCGAGTCGAGTGAGATCGTCTGAGGAACGTTTTATTTCGGAAACGGAACTGTTCAGGTGTCTCGTTATCCCGGCGACATTCTCCATATTATGGGATACTGCATCAGATGTTGTAGTCTGCTCTTCTGTAGCCGCAGCGATCCTTTGCACCATATCGGCAACTTCCTCAACATGGGCCACTATCTGTTCAATTGACTGTAGCGTACTTCTGATGCTGTCAAGTACATTTTCAGCATATGTTTTCTCTTCTTTCATGGCGCGCACTGAGTCCAGTATTTCTGTTTCCATGGTGTTTATCGTCTTTGTAATGTCGTTTGTTGCGTTAGTGGTCCTCTCCGCAAGCTGTCTGACATTATCTGCGACCACAGCGAATCCTCTACCCTGTTCGCCGGCCCGGGCTGCTTCTATAGCAGCATTCAGGGCCAGCAGGTTTGTCTGATCTGCTATCTCTTTGATCAGGGTTACAACATTATTTACCTCTGCAGACTTGTGACCGAGCAATTCGATTTTTACTGCGGAGTCTTTGATGGTCTCAACAAAAGTTGATAAGACCTTGACAGTTGTATCCATTTCTTTTTTGCCCCGGATCGCGTTCTCTTTCATCTTCTGCGCCGTCTTTGAAGTATCAGAAGCATTTCTTGCCACAGACAGTATGCTTTGTGACATTTCTGTCATGGCTGACGCTGACTGCTCCACCTGCGTAGTCTGATCGATCGAGCCTTTGTCGAGAATGGTTGCCGTGGCCGATAATTTATCGGAACTGTTTGATAACCCGTCTGTAGTCGCCATTATCTTTCCTACGATTTCTCTTAGATTGGAGACCATCTTTGCCATAGATGATTGTACAATACCGATCTCGTCTGAGGAGCTGACATCCATATCGTTTTTCAAATTGCCTTGCGCAACATCATTTGAAGTACTTATTAACTCATGTAACGGCTTTGCTATCGATTTGTATACCCACATGCCGAAGGCAATGCCGAATACAACGGCACCTATGCTGATAAGTATCATAATCGTGGTCCCGAACCTGACTGTTTTATTGACTGTGCTTATAGCTTTTTCCTGTTCATCCTGCGCCTCTGTTACCGTAGCTCTGTTTTTTGCAGCCTGACTTACTACCAGTTCTTTTAACCGTTGGGTTGCATGAAGGGCATTTTCCTGCATGTTAAGTCTGTGTCTTAATTTTGCGATGATCCCGTCCTGAGCAAACATTGATCCCTTTATCGAAAGTATAACCTGCTCAGTATTTTGAAGTATTTTCAGTTCATCCGCTGCCTTGATCTTGTTCAGTGCTTTTTCCAGGTTTTTGGCAACACCGGCCATAAGCTCAAATATGCTCTTCAGTTCTTTTTCTATAATATCGATATCCTTGACCGATAAGGCTGTAAACAGTCTCGTGGTAAGTCCGTCAACGGACAGGCCGAGGGACATCAACTCGGCATTGCCACCCAGGATATTATTTGATATATTAACCTGAACGAGAGAACCCTGCTGCTTTTCGTTTTCAGCCTGGTATCTTTCGGTAAGTGAGGTTATTTCCTGTTCTATTATAAGCAGGACAACTGACAGTTTTTCTCCAACCTCCCTGTGCAATTTGTTATATTCGGAATTCGCATCATTATTCGCTCCGCCTGCAATGGATGATTTGTATTTTATGATATCCAAAATTTTCCCTGAAATAGTTTTTATGTCTGCTGAAAGGTTTTTTGATTCCTTCAGGTATTCATTCTGAAGCGCTTTGTTCGTCACAGCAGTGATCTTGCCGTTGGCTATTATCATTGATTTTTTATCTTCGTACCCCGTAACTTCTGCAAGTCCGACCTGCAGGTCCTTGATTGTTGACAGCAGCAACTGTATGGTCTTGAGCTTGGCTGCAAGTTCCTTTGTATTGTCCATTGAGGCTATGAATGCAGCCGAACGGTTAAGCTGAAGGCTGCGTATTTTTTTGTCCAGGTCATTTAATTTATCCGAGGAGTCGTTTAATTTCTGAGTTATTATTTTTTTTGCAGTCTCTGCGTCATCTTCTGCCTGCAGTCTGTCCTGAGTTATACCAAAGAGATCAGAAGCTATCTCTTCCAGTTCTTTGTGTGTAGTCATTTGGGCACTGCCGGAAAGCGTCTCAAGGCCGTTCTGCCTGGTTTTTACGTCGGACATGGATTTTTCCGCCTGTGCCCTGAGCCTGCTGTATTCTTCCCTGTTTTTTGAGATACTGAACTCAATGAGATTAGCGGTCACCTCCTGTACCGATTTCTGGAATTCAACAGTTCTCATCTGATAAGGGGTGCTTCGCTCTGTAAGATAAAAGAGCTTGCTTTTAACAACGCCCATTCCAATAATGCTTGTAACTGATACTGCGGCGACTATAGCGAGCACTATTACAACATTCAATGTAAGTTTTGTCTTTATAGTCATAAGAGCCAGAAAGCTTTATTCTTGTTGTTTTCTGTTTCTTCCATAAGTCCCTCACCCTTTTCTCAACAGTAAGAGTAAAGGGTGAGCAGACTTATGAATCTCATTTTACTCGGTCGGATATCCTTTACTTTTCCAGTCGGGGATGCCTTCTCTGTACCAGTAGATCTTCTTGAAGCCCAGATGGTTCATCAGAATGGCAGCCTTAGGGGAACGTGTGCATTTGATCCCGTTGCAGTACAGTATATATGCTTTCTCCTTATCAAGGCCCTGAGCAAGCGAGGGATCCTTGATAAGTTCATCTGCATACAGGTTTTCAGATCCTGTTATCCTTTCGGTGTCGTACTGTGTCTTGCTGCGGGTGTCGAGGATTACGGCCTTCTTGGATTTCCACATGGTATATGCTTCCTCTCCACTTACAACAGGCGCTTCTTCTATGGATAGGGGCATATCCTTCTTATCCTTCTCGAGATCATACAGTACGTTTATTTTTTGCATAACGGTGTCTGGCCAGGAGTCTGAAGCATATGAAATGCCTGCCAGCAGGACCATCATCATTGGGACTATCACTATGAGTTTTAGTTTTTCCATTATCTTTAACCTCCTTCTTTTAAGATAAATACCGCCAAAGGCGGATTGGTTTATTGTGTTACGAATTTCTTACCGTCCCCTTTAATAAAGTCAACAAGTTGCTGAGCCTCGGGAGAAGGGTTGCCGCAGGTAATCAGAATGATAGGACTCAACACATCGGGTGACTGCACAACTTTTACAGTATCATCTGACAGTCCCAGGGGATTTATACCTATTGCCTCAGGAACTACTGCGATGGTTTCCTTTATGTTCTGGTAGTCTGTGGCATCAAGCTGATTCATGGTCACCTGCTCACCATCGAGGATCATTTTCGTAAATAAAGCGTTTTGCCCGGGCGACGCCTTCCCCCATACAACAATAATAGGCATGTCACTCCCGCCCACTTCCTTCCAATTCTCTGTTTTTCCCGTAAAAATGTCTTGTAGTTGCTCTTTAGTAAGCGCATTTACCGGGTTATCCTTATGGACAAATATAACGGTCCTGTTTTGCCCTATTATATGTTGCTGCAGATCCGATGTATCAATCTGGCCAGCTTCCTTCTCAATACCGGTTAATATAGATTCGAGTGGAACTGCGGCGGTTGCCACATCGAGTCTTCCCTGTACAAGGTCTATAACGCCATTCCTGGGAGTGCTTTGCAGTATATTGAGCGTTATGCCGGTTGCCTGTTCAAAATGGGGTTTTATTGGTTTGAAAATACTATTTAAAGCCGCACCTCCGCCCCCGATCTTTATTTCATCGCCAAATGAGACGGTAACCACTGCCATAATAATGAAAACGCCTGCAAGAAAACCTGTTCTGAACTTGTTCATTAACTCCTCCATTGCACATGCAGTCCATCGTCAGAAGGACGGAACTCCATTTATTTTTTTATATATTTCTGGCCGTCGCCTTTTATATAATCAATAAGCTGCTGCATGCGGGCTGACGGGTTACCCTTTGTAATGATGTTTATTGCCTTTGTTTTTGAGACAGGCGCTTCAGGCCTCTTGATAGTAGAATCAATTAAGCTTGCAGGGATATAAGCTATTGCCTCCGGAAGTGATGCTACAGTTTGCTTCACATCATCTATAGTGACCACTTCAAGTACACTGCCTGTTATCTGTTCATTGTCGAGCATTACGCTTACAAAATGATTATTGCTTGCCTCAAGGAGTTTCCCCCATACAACTATGACCTGCCTATCTGCTCCCCCTAACTCTTTCCAGTTTTCGATTTTGCCTGAAAACAACCCCTTTACGTGTTCTTTGTTTAACTTTGACACAGGATTTTCTTTGCTGAGGATTATAATGCAGTCTTTTTGCTCTTCCACAGTGGTTTGATGAAATAGTGCTGCATCGGGTATCTCGTAACTATCTTTTTTCAGGAGATCAACCAGTTCATCAACTGTATGTGCGCCCATTGCAGCATCAATAGTATTTTTGTCCAGATCTTTCATCGCAGCTTTACTGCCATAAGTGAGAATGATGAGCTGCATACCAGTGGCTTTTTCAAAGCTGGCCTTAATGGGATTGAGTATTGACGATGCTGATATCATTCCTGCTCCAATCTTTATTTCGTCAGCAAACGATGTCTGATTTCCTGTGAGCTGGAACAGAAGGAAAGAGAATAATAATAAACATATCCTTCTAATAAAATGTCTTAAGTGCATCATGTTCACCTTTATCGGTACATCAGGATAAAACTTTAGAAATATAAATAAATGTATTAGGGAGTCTTATTTGAATGTGGATGTCTGCAATTCATTAGGAGGAGTAAAATTTGAACTCCTGGATCAATAATGCATATATATGCATTTAAAAAGCCTTTTAAACGGATAGTTAACGATAGTATATTATATAAGCTGAGTCAAAGCCTCTTCGATCCTGTCGAGTCCTTTTTTGATGTTCTCCGTAGAGGTCGCATAAGAAAGCCTTATGAACCTGTCGTCGCCGAATGCCATTCCCGGAACAAGGGCTGCCTTTGCCTGTTCAAGGAGATATGCAGACAGGTCCAGGGAAGAGTTGATCGTTCTGTCCTGAAATTTTTTGCCGTAGCACGAGGAGACATTCGGGAATGCATAAAAAGCTCCGACAGGTGTTATGCACGAAACTCCTTTGATCTTGTTCAGGCGCTCGACCATGTATTTCCTCCTGCTGTCGAACTCAGCGACCATCTTTGGAATGAAATCCTGCGGCCCTTTCAGCGCCTCCACGGCTGCCTTCTGGGAGATCGAGGCAGGGTTTGAGGTGGACTGGCTCTGGATATTGGTCATGGCCTGGATGATCTCCCTTGGGCCTGCAGCAAATCCGATCCTCCATCCTGTCATAGCGTGAGATTTTGACAGGCCGTTCACGACAATGGTCCTCTTCTTTATGTCATCGCCGAGTGCAGCGATGCTGGCATGGCTGAACCCATCATACGTGAGTTTTTCGTATATTTCGTCGGAGATGATATAGAAGTCATGTTTCACCGCAAGCTCTGCGATCGCTTCAAGGTTTTTTCTGTCATAGGCGAGCCCTGTGGGATTTGACGGGGTGTTCAGGATCAGAGCCTTTGTCCTGGCCGATAGTTTCTCCCTGAGAAGGTCAGGAGTTATCTTGAATGAATTCTTTTCATCAGTTGAAGCTACAACAGGGACCGCATCGTTCAGGATGACCTGGTCAGGATATGTTACCCAATAAGGCGAAGGGATAATGACTTCATCGCCTGGCCCGAAGAGCGCCTCAGCGATATTATAAAGACTGTGCTTCGCGCCGCATGAGACAATGACTTCATCCTTCTCATATGTGAGATTGTTGTCTGCCCTGAATTTTTCAATAATTGCTGTTTTCAGTTCATCAATCCCGCCGACAGGGGTATATTTAGTGAAACCGTCCCTTATCGCCTTTATTGCAGCTTCTTTTATGTTGTCGGGAGTGTCAAAGTCCGGTTCTCCCACCCCGAAGTTGACGATGTCCTCTCCAGCGGCCTTGAGCGCCTTTGCCTTTGCGTCCATTGCAAGCGTAGGAGACGGTTTTATTGAAAGTGCTCTTTCAGACAGCTTCATAGTTCACCTCATAGTATTTAGTTGAGATTTATGTCATTGATTTCAGCGATCAGCTTTCAGCGGTCAGCTCAAAAACAGAGACAGTTGATAGCTGATTGCTGAAAGCTGATCGCTTTATTTCCTTCGCTGCATGTGGAGTTATGATACACACAGTTTCATGCTTTCCAATATCTCTTCTCTTGTGGCGACAGCGGTCCCGACTTTTCTGACTACAACTCCGGCGGCATGATTGGCGATGATCGCGGCATTCTTCAGGGAGGCCCCTGCAGAATGAGATAAAGTCAAAGCCGCGATCACTGTATCTCCGGCGCCGCTGACGTCATATACTTCCCGTGCGCACGTTGGTATGTGGGTGATCCTGCCACTTTTTTCAAAAAGCGTCATTCCCTCATCTCCCCTTGTTATTACGAGTGCTTTGCAGCGAAGTTTTTTCAGCAGTGCTTCGCCAGCCGAGACCAGGGTTTTCTCATCAGCTATATCAATGCCGGCCCCGAAGGAAGCCTCATTGATATTTGGTGTAATAAGGCTTACGCCCCTGTAATATTCGAAATGTCCGATCTTGGGGTCCACAGCGACGAAAACCTTTGATCCCGCAAGATGGAGGACTTTTGTAATAAGTGTCCTGGTTATCATTCCCTTGCAGTAATCAGAAATTATGATGCCTTTTATCCTGGGAATGCATTCCTTTACATAATCGAGCAGCAAAGATAATGTAGCATGGCTGATATCGGTTTTTATCTCCTTATCAAAGCGGACGACCTGCTGACTGTGTGCGATAACCCGGGTTTTTACAGTTGTCGGACGGTCCTTGTCGATAACAATGCCGTCTGTGCTGATCCCGCTTTCCCCGAATTTATTGATCAGTATTTTCCCGGTATCGTCACTGCCTACCACGCCGGCAAGATAAACCGCTCCTCCGAGAGACTGGATATTATGCGCGACGTTGGCTGCGCCGCCGAGCAGTAAATTCTCACTCGTTACTTCCACGACAGGTACCGGGGCTTCAGGAGATATCCTTTTTACTTTCCCCCATACATACTGGTCTACCATGAGGTCGCCGATGACGAGGATGCCTGTATTTTTGAATTTCTTGAACAGATCTTTCATGGTCTTCCCGAGATTTTCTGACAATAAATGTAGCATGCGAGCTTTTCATTTGGCAACCGGCATGTGATTTCCAGACGATTGTCAAGTTATTTTCTTTGTGACATAATAGGCGATATGAAAATGAACTGGAAAATATTTTGCGTTATTCTCTTTGCGGTGACGCTTTCGTCCTGTGCGGCTTCGAGGAAGACCGTAGTGGAGGAGACGTCATCCAATGAAGCTGATTACCATTACATGCGTTCGGTCGATGCCCAGCTTTCACAAAATTGGGAAGAGGCACTGCAGGAATTGCAGCTTGCCCTAAAGGAAACCCCTGACTCAGCGTATCTGAAAACAGAGCTGAGTCAACTGTATATGAAAACGAAACGGATGGACGATGCCGTAAGGACGGCTGAAGAGGTGGTGAGCCGTTATCCTGATTACGAACCTGCCCTGTCCCTGCTGGGACAGATGTATTCAAGCCAGAAAAAGATAAAGAAGGCGATTAGTATGTATGAAAAACTCATCAAAATAAGTCCGGAAGTTACGCAGAACTACATACATCTTGCGTATCTCTGTGCCATGGACAATCAATTTGAAAAAGCGGTCGGGGCCTTGGAAAAAGTGCTTGCCATGGACCCGTATAACCTCATGGGAAGATACACCCTCGGAAGGATCTACATAGAGACAAAAGAGTACGATAAGGCCATTGAAGAACTGGAAAAGGTAGTCGAAAGTAATCCAGCATTGTGGGATGCCTATAATCTTCTGGGTGTTGCGTACGAGTCAACTGACAACATTGAAAAGGCTGTTTCAAGCTACCAGGAATCCATAAAACTGAATGTCCATAATATTGAGGCAAGGAAAAGGCTTGCCCTGATGTATCTGAAACAGGAAAAGGCTGATGAAGCTGTAGGACAGTTAAAGGAGATATCAAAGTTGTATCCTGACAGTCTTGAAGCGCATGGGATACTGGCAAAGATTTACTTCGATGAGAAGAAGTATGAAGATGCAGAGAAGGAAGTGCGCATTATTATTTCGGCCCAGCCGGAAAACGCCAATGCCTTATTATTGCTCGGAAGGATCCTCGGAGTTCAGCAGAAATATGAAGAGGCAGTCAAACAGTTCGATAAACTTGAAAAGCTCATGCCGGAAAGCACGGAAGTTAAGGTAACTTTCGGACAACTGTATTTGCAGAAGAAGGATTATGAAGAAGCGGGAAAGAAATTCAGGAAGGCACTTGATATGGAGCCGGACAATGACGAGGCGCTGTATTTTCTTGCCGTAACCTATGATAAGGAAAAAAGATATTCGGAGATGTTCTTCTATATGAAAAAGACCATCGAGGTCAACCCGAACCATATAGAGGCGCTTAATTATCTTGGATATACGTATGCCGACAAGGGCATAAACCTTGACGAGGCGCAGGCCCTTATAGAGAAGGCGATAGAACTGGACCCTGACAGCGGTTACATCCGTGACAGTCTCGGGTGGGTCTATTACAAGAAAGGCCGCTATAAAGAAGCCCTCGGCGAGATAAAACAGGCATTGGAAATGGAAGAAAACGACCCGGTCATTTATGAGCACCTGGGTGACATCTATCTGAAACTGGATAATAAGGAAGCTGCTGAAGATGCATGGAGGAAGTCCCTCGAATTCCATGAAAAAGAAGAAGGCCTCAAAGAGAGGGTTGAAAAGAAGCTTCAGGATCTAAAGTAACATTCCGGAACCAATGGACAAAGACGCATCACGCATCACGCATCACGCATCACTGTCTTTAAAGGCTCCTGCAAAGATCAACTGGTTTTTACATGTCCTCGGCCTGCGCGACGATGGTTATCACGAGATACACAGCCTGATGCAGAAGATAGCTCTGTATGATGTGCTCACGTTCAGCCCTTCGGATGACCTGACAGTGGAGACAGAGGCCCCCATTCCGATGGAGCAAAACCTTGTATATAAGGCCGCTATGCTTTTGAGGGGCGCCTCGGGTGTGAAGGGAGGTGCACGGATCATCTTACAAAAAGATATTCCGGCTGGCGCCGGACTTGGAGGGGGAAGCAGCGACGCGGCAGCAACCCTTGCGGGACTGAACGAATTGTGGTCAGTGAAATTCCCCCGTGAAAAGCTCTGTGCGCTTGCAGCTCAGCTCGGTTCTGATGTCCCCTTTTTCCTGCATGGGGCGCTTTCTGTTGCTCAGGGTAGAGGAGAAAAGCTCACTCCGTTCAGGTCAAGGAAGACCGTACCCATTCTGCTTATAAAACCTCCGTTCCCTGTTTCAACGGCCTGGGCATATGGAGAGATGAAAAGGACCGGCTGGTATACTGAGCGGTTAAAGTTGACAAATAAAGCCGGCAAAGACAATAATATTGAGTTTTTGATCAGTTCGATCGAAAGAACAGGTTTCGGGGAAGCAGCAGGTATTATTGCAAATGATCTGGAGTCTGTGACCGTAAAAAGCTTTCCTGTAATAGCTGATATCAAAAAGAAACTGATTGAAGAAGGAGCAGTAATTTCCCTGATGAGCGGAAGCGGGCCTACCGTTTTCGGAGTATTCCATTCTCTCGGGGATGCCGGCAAAGCATCAAAGGCTTTCAAGGGTTGCTGGACTGCGGTTGTTAATACGATAACTGACTGAGTTTGGAGTTAAGTATCCTGATGTATCATTGCTCCTGGCTCAAAACTCAAGACTCCAAGGGAGATGGGGCGTCGACAAGCGGCAAGTCAGGAGATTTTGGATCTCCCATCCGGAGGTTCGAATCCTCCCGCCCCAGCCATATCCCCGCCAATAGAATTTCATTAAATTAACAGGATATCTGTTGCTGTATGCTATTCTGCAGCCATGAGTTTTTTTGTGGCTTTGCTATGAATGAATTTGGCAAAAGCGGATCCCTTTGCATTTTATAATGCAAGGCCAGGCATAATAAGCATGATTGCCCAGAAAAAATTTCTTAATCCACAATAACGTAAGAAACGAGTATTGGTTTCGTATATTATATTGACTCAATTGACTATTTCATGTGACAACTTAAAGAAGACTACCTGAAAGGAAGGCGCTATGAAAGTAAAAGTCCTCGGTTGTTCTGCTGTTGAATTGCCGCATGCGAGGCTGACAAGTTTTCTGGTTGATGACAGGCTTCTTCTTGATGCCGGGACTATTGGGACAGTGCTTCACGAAAAGCAGCAGTCAAAAGTCAGGCATGTTCTATTAACCCATGCGCACCTTGATCATATCAAGGATCTTCCTTTTCTTGCGGACAATATCGCGCTGCACAATAAAAACCGGCATCTGAAGGTTTACAGTATTTCCGATGTAATATCAGCGCTTAAGACCAATATTTTTAACGACATTGTGTGGCCGGATTTTACAAAAATCCCCACTTCTGAGGCCCCGATAATCAGGCTTGAAACCATCAGGGCCGGCAAATCATTCAAGGTTGATGGGTTTAGGGTTACAGCCTACGAGGTGAATCATGCAGCGCCTGCGGTGGCATATCTCATAGAAGATAAAAAGCAGAAAAAACTTTTATATACGGGTGATACGGGACCAAATACTAAAATCTGGCAATCACTGGACACTACTCATCTGCATGCTCTCATTACAGAAGTATCGCTGCCGAATATTCAAAAAAACATAGCATTGAAAGCAGGTCACCTCACCCCTGTGCTTCTCAAAAAAGAGCTTGAAAAAATGAAAAGATTGCCTGATACTATCTTCATAACCCACTTCAAACCGGTCTATAAAAAAAAGGTTCAGCAGGAATTAAAGGAACTTAATATAAGCAATATCAGGCTTCTGAAGGACGGGGACGTTCATGAAATCTGAATATACCCTTAATGACAATGCCAGAATAGCAGTCATAGGCGGCGGCCCTTCTGGATCGCTCTTCAGCATCTTTGCCCTGAAAATGGCAAAGATGATCGACAGGAAAATAAACATAACTGTTTTTGAATCAAAAGACTTTACGCGTGACGGCCCGGTTGGATGCAACAGATGTGGGGGTGTCATCTCCGAGCATCTTATCCAGGCTCTCTCCATTGAAGGAATCAATATCCCCACCGAAGTTATCCAGCGCAGCATCAATTCGTATGTTCTTCACACTCAGCGTGGTGATGTTTTTATAGAAAGCCCTGCTGCAGAGAAAAGGATAGCAACTGTCTACAGGGGCGGGGGGCCGAAAGGGATACGGATAAAAGAGAAACAGAGCTTTGACGGGTTTCTTCTGAACTGCGCAGTCGAGGAGGGCGCCTCTCACTCACCTTTGAGAATAGACGGGATCAGGAACGGCGATAAGCCGGTGCTTACATCAGGCGGCAATGATGTTATGGAGGCTGATCTCGTTGTCGGCGCTTTTGGCGTAAACAGTTCGACATGGAAGATGTTTGAAGGCCTGGGCATTGGATACAAATTGCCTGAGACGACATCTGCTTTCATTACTGAGCTGGAGATGGGGTTTGAGAGCGTTTCAAGCACTTTCGGCAGTTCCATCCATTTTTTTCTGGTGCCGGAACCGGGGAATGTAAAATTTGCAGCGCTCATCCCCAAAGGCAATTATGTGACGCTCTGCATATTGGGAAAGGATATCGACGAAAAAACAGTGAGGGGATTACTCCACACCCCTGCTGCAAGGATGCTGCTTCCTCAAGATGTACTTGATGGAAAGTTCTGTAAATGTTTTCCAAAGCTTCCGCTCACCACAGCGCAAGTCGGGTTCGCAGACCGGATCGTCATAATCGGAGATGCGGGATCCTCAAGACTTTTCAAGGATGGAATAGGAGCTTCATATATGATGAGTAAAGCTGCTGCTACAGCAGCCTTGTTTTATGGTATAAGTAAGCAGAATTTTGCTGAACACTACCTTCCCGCCTATAACAGAACGAGAAATGACAACAGATACGGGAGATTCGTCTATGCTGTGACCAATGCGTACAAAAATATCGGTATTTTAACTGAAGCGATGGTGAATGTCGTGAATAAAGAGCAGGACAGAAGGAATAAAGAGTTCCCGAGGCTCAGCAGCATGTTGTGGGATACCTTTACGGGGAATGAAACTTACAGGAACATTTTTCTGAGAGGCACCAATATAGGGATGCATAAAAACCTTTTACTGGAATCCGCAAAAGCATTATTCAGGAGGTCGTCATGAATGAGAGCGAAATCGGCAGGAACTATAAAGACGGTGAGATCATATGCCGTGAGGGTGATGAGGCAAGAAGCATGTATGTCATCCGGTCAGGGAAAGTCGATATTATCAAAAACTCATCTGCGGGAGAATTGAAGCTGACCACACTGGGAAAGGGAGATATCTTTGGAGAGATGTCTTTTTTTGACCACATGCCGCGTTCAGCAACTGCCAGAGCAGTTGGCGAAACGGTAATTCTCAGCATAGACAAAAAGGGGTTTTTTGCCAAAGCAGCCAATGATCCTTCAATAGCGTTCAATATACTTGAAGGGATGAGCAGGAGGATCAGGTCGCTTAATGACGAGCTTGCCAGATACAAAAAAGACAGCGGACTCATTTATTGATTTTCCTGTTGGCAAGCTTGCCGAAATATGAAAGAGATTCTTAACGATCAGGAACTTATAAAAAGATGTCTGGAGCCTGAAGGAAAATCAGACTGGGAAATATTTGTCCGGCGATATTCCAGACTCATCTGGAATTGCATTCATAAAACATTTCATACTTATTCTTTTTCATATACACCAGAAGATGGTGAAGATATGTACAGCTCAATATTCATGTCTTTAATTGAAAATGATTTCAGGAAATTAAGGCAGTTCAGAAGCGAGAATGCCTGTGCTCTTTCCACATGGCTGTCTATAATCGCTACGCGCATGACCATTGATTTCATGAGGAAAGACAGGAGCAGGTACCATATCGATTCCGGAGCGGATGACAGGGAAATATGGGATATAATACCGGACCATACATGTCGCGCGGACACTTTGCTTGAGAATAAGCAGAGAGATGAAAACCTGAGGAAATCTCTTCAGGATTTGTCCGGCAGGGATCGGCTGATATACGATTTGATTTTCAATAAAGGTGTTTCTCCGGAAGATACCGCACGCATGCTTGACATAACTGTCTCTACTGTATATTCCCGGAAACACAGAATAATTGAAAAAATAAAAAACAACATAGGAGGCATGTAAGAAATGCCGGATCGGTACGTCTTATAGTACAGGAAAAGACAATGAGAACAAAAAATGAACATAAAAAATGCCTGACTGAAACAGAACTTGGAGCGTATGTCGAGGACAGGCTTTCCCCATCTGAAAGAGAAGACCTTGAGGGGCATCTTCTTTTGTGTGATCAGTGCCGGGATGAGTTTATCGCCGTGAGGCGTGTCATGATCCGTGATGATGTTGTGGATGTGATAGAGGCACCTGATCATCTCATGCAAAAAGTTATCAGCATGTTCCCGGAAAAAAGAAGTATTCTTGATCTTGTCCTTGCCTTTGTGCAGGATTCCATTAAAATTATTTCCTGCGCGCAGGACCTGCGGTTGGTCATGCCACGGTTTGCAGAAGGCCTGAGGTCCGGTGGCGCAGCTCCTTCAGAGATAATAGTTCTCAGGAAATCCTTTGAGGACATTAATGTCCGTTTTGACATTGAGAAGGTGGAAAAAAATCTTTGCAACATCCGGGTTTCTGTCGATGATATTGATGAAAAAAAGCCACAGGGTGCGATCCGGATTGGGCTTATATCCAGGGGACGGGAACTGGTTTCAGGCCTTCTTGAAAACGGGGAAACATTTCTTGAAGATATGGGAAAAGGAGAGTATATTATTAAAATTCAAAACAGGGAAAAGGTCATTGGAGAAGTCGCCCTGAAAATTCAGTGACCTTTTTACGGTGCTATCATGGAAGACAAACATTCAGACATAGACAAAATACTTGCTGAGCGGGAGAAGATCGATCAACTGCTGAAATCAAAGTTCAGTAAAGAGATTTCGATCATGTTCACTGATATCAAGGGTTCTACATCAGTTTACGAATCCAGGGGAGACATTGACGGAAGGGCCATGGTACACCGGCATAATGAAATAGTTCTCCCTATCCTTAAGGAGTATAAGGGGGAACTGCTAAAAACCATCGGCGATGCAACCATGACTGTATTCGATAAGCCTGCAGAAGCCCTGAGCGCTGCAGTCACGATACAGCAGACATTGAAGGAGTTTAATGAGAAGAAGCCGATGAATGAACAGATACATCTGAGGATAGGGATTAATTATGGAACAGTGATCGTTGACAAAGGCGATGTGTTCGGAGACGTGGTGAATGTTGCAAGCAGGGTAGAGTCTCTTGCCCATGCAGATGAAATATATATCACTGAAGATATGTATCAGGTCACGAAGAGCAGCGACGAGTTTATCTTCAGATACGTTGATGCTGCTCAGGTAAAAGGCAAAAAAGACGCGCTGAGAGTATACCGGGTGCTTTGGCATGAGGAAGCGCTTTCTCTGGGGAAAACTCGTGCACAAGTGCACAAAAAGGCCGGTCTCTTTGTCCTTGAGGTGTTCCGGTATGGGCAGAAGCTGAAGGTCAGCGGTTTCGAGCGGAAAGGCGAGGAGCGGCCTGTCACAGGATATAAAGAGATCAAATTCAATGAATCAAAAATAAAGAAATATACAAAAGGAATCATAGACCTGCTGAACAGGGCCAATAAAAGAGGGAAAATCGGCGGGGACCTGCTGGTGAAACTGAAAGATTACGGCAAACTGCTCTGTGACGAACTGGTACCGCCTGCGATCAAGGAGCAGTTAATAAAGACCAGTGAACAAAACCTTATGATCAGCATTGACGATGAACTTGTCTATATTCCATGGGAACTGCTCTATGACGGAAAAAATTTCTTCTGCCAGCGGTTCAGTATGGGACGGTCTGTGAAGACACAGCAGCAGGTGTCAGCAGTATCCCGTGCGCTGGGCAGGCCGCTAAAGATGCAACTTCTTGCCGATCCGGGCGGTGACCTGAAGGCTTCATACGAGGAAGGGGTGGAGATCAAGAACGAAATGGGTTTGCTCGAAGACTGGATTAATGTGTCATTTAAGTCTACTGATATCAGTGCAGATTATGTAAAGGCAAGGATCCGCAACTTCGACATTGTCCATTACGCCGGCCATGCAGAACATGATGCTCAGGCTCCTGAAAAGAGCGGGTGGATGCTGAGTGACGCCAAGCTGAGCGCTGAGGATATCATCAATTTGAAAGGGGCTATGCCCATGCCGTCACTTGTGTTCTCCAATGCCTGCAGGTCAGGACAGACGGATGAGTGGAAGATCGAAGAGGACTGTGAGAACAGGATATACGGCCTTGCAAATGCCTTCCTCCTTGCAGGAGTTCAGCACTATATCGGAACATTCTGGGAGATACCCGATCAGGCTGGCTCATACTTTGCGACACACTTTTACAAAAGCATTCTAAATGGTGATGCCATCGGTGAAGCGGTACGAAAAGCACGACTTGAGCTTATGAACCGCTATGGGGAAGACACGATTGTCTGGGCCAGTTACATGCTTTATGGTGATCCTTCGACAGAATATGTGCATCCACTTATGGGAGAACGGAAAGAAGAACCGGAGAAAAAAACTGTTAAGGAAGAGCTGGTCTCTACGGACCTCAGACACAGGGAACAGGTGATTCATCTTGACAGGGATAAAAAGACATCCCGAAGCATGATATATGCTGGTCTTGCGTTACTGCTGCTTGTGATAGGGGCTTCATTCTTAATACATAAGGGAGCTCCACCGTGGGGAAGAGATGGGAAGATTGCAGCCGATTCATCACGGAGAGAAATCTCTGCATCTGTAAATACTGAAAAGCAGAAGAGGATAGATGAACTCGTTGCTTCCCTTGCTGAAGATTACCGGAAAGGCAATATCAGGCAGAAACAGACGAATCAGGTCCAACAGGCCTCAGGGCCGCTCACCATGGTGCTTATGGATGTTAAGTCAACGGGGAACATAACTGGTGACAGTAGTGAAAAACTGAAAGCCATCCTGCCGTTGACACTTGAGAAAGAGCAGAGAATACGTTTTGTCGAAAGGGAACTGCTCGACAAGCTTCTCGCAGAACTTAAATTGAGCGCGTCGGAACTTGCAGATCCTTTGACAGCGCTCAGGATCGGAAAGCTGCTTTCAGCGCGGATAATCATTACAGGGAGTATTATTGGCGACAGGAATTCCGGCACAGTCATTTTACGGTGCATCGACACTGAAACATCAGAGATCAAGAAAGTAATCTCGGCTGAATCGCCGTCAGGAGAAATTGACAGGAAGGTCATTGATGACATAGGCGGAAAGATCATTGAGTGGGTAAGGAAGGATTTCCCTTCAGAGGGCATAGAGAAGAAAGGATAATTTCAGTCCAGATTATTCATTAACTTATTTTGGAGCAAGCCATGATGCGAGAACATCTTGAATGCAACGGATTTTTAGAATGCATTAATAAGGTTATGGATGCCAAGGTATTGCTCAATATGTTCTCTTACCATACTTGCTCCAGACTAATAAATGATCAGAGGTAGGTAGTTTCATATGAAGAAGATAACTCCGATAATTCTCATGGCCATCATGCTGATCTCCTGCAGCACCACTGGAGACATCCTTACTGATGACAGCGGTACGTTCAGGGGAAAGTGGTGGAACTACTATCAAAGGGCGCTTTCTTTCTCAGAAAGTGGATCATACGAAAATGCGATCAGGGATCTTCAGGCTGCGATCGGAAAACGGGAAAAAGACCAGTGGAGAAGCCGTACATACGGGATGCATTTTGTGGACTACTTCCCGCATCGGGAGCTCGGTATAGTTTATTACTACGAGAAGAGATATCCTGAAGCGGAGAAGCAACTTGAGGAGTCATTAAGTGCTGCCGAAAGTGCCAAGGCAAAATTTTACCTGAACTTGGTGCGCGGAGCGATCCTTGAGCAAAACAGGAAAGACACCCTCTCCCCGAAACTGAACATGATCTTCCCTGATGACGGATTCATAACCAACAGGTTTTCGATCCTGTTAAAAGCCTTAGCCGAGGATGATTATTACGTATCTTCTTTCTCGATCAATAATGCTATGTATCCACTTGAGCTTTCTTCAAAGTCCGCCACTCTTGAAAAGGAAGTACCGCTCGATCAGGGACTTAATACATTTACTATCCAGGCTACTGACCTGACCGGGAAGACAGTACAGCAAACATTGAAAGTCATTGGTGACAGGGAAGGGCCGACCATAAGCATTTTTGATATTGTCAGGGAAAAGAGCGGCAGGGATGAGGTCGTCAGAATAACCGGAGAAATAAATGACAGTACCGGCATAGTGAATGTGATGTTTAATGATAAAGTCATAGATGCAGGCAGCAGGACCAGTTATGAGTTTAATGTTGTCGCGGATAAAATGATCCTCGTATTGCAGGCATACGACAGGCTTAATAATGTTACCATAGCGCAACTCGATATTAAGAAGGAACTCGCTGCCTTTCATGAAAAACTGCCCCCTGTGCTGCTGGCATTTAGCGGAACAGACGTGTTTTCATCAGACGACTTACCACCGGTCATTACCCTGAAGGAATCTGCTGACATGCCCGCAGTTTTTGTCGACAAATATTATGTCGATGGTGAGGTCTCTGACAACAGGAAAGTCGAGAGTGTCATAGTCAATGGACGCGATATACTTTCAAAAAAGGGGAAGAAAATATTTTTCAGCAGGCTTGTGAAACTGGAAGAAGGGAAAAACAGTATAAATATAGAAGCGTTTGATGCTTCAGGGAACAGGTCGCAAGAAGATTTTATTGTCACACGGAATATACCCGAAGCATGGCAGATCGGCAACAGAATGAGCATATCCATACTTCCTTTTGATATGACAGACGGGGAGGCCGGAATACTTGCATACGAACATCTGACAGGGTCATTCGTTAACCAGCGGAGATTCAATATCGTGGAGCGGGCAAAACTGGAGCAGGTACTTCTTGAACAGAAGCTCACAAAAGAAAATCTTACAGATCCTGCAAATTCCATAAAGGTCGGAAGACTCATGGCATCAGACACCATCCTTGCTACTTCCGTGGCAGCAGACCAGAAGGCTGTTGAGTTCATATCAAGGGTGATCAATACTGAAACGTCCGAGATCATGGACATCAAGGATGTATACAGCGAGGACAAAAGTGCGGCCTCCATAAAGAGAATGATGGACGGCCTGGCTTCAAAAGTGGCCAGCGGCTTCCCTCTTGTTGAAGGTCATGTTATCAAAAAAGACAAAGGCATTGTGTATACGGACCTTGGGACTGGCTCCGGAATTAAAGGAAACATGGGGATTATTGTCTACAGAAAAGGCGAGGAAATAAAACATCCCCTGACAGGCAAGTCTCTCGGCCAGGACATGAAGAACCTTGGATCAGCAAGGTTTCAGGAAATACATGATAAATTTTCAAAGGCCAGGCTGTCTGATACGCCCGGTACAGGCAATATAAAAGAGCAGGACATGGTGATTACGAGGTAGGGTCGAGGGGCAGTCTTACAGGTAAATTGAATTCTGAAGATTCCCTCTCCCATTATGTAAGGGGAAATAATGCGTTTTAAATGGGAAAAGTATTATTGGATAACCCTGAAAAACAACAAACAGCTTCAGGGGCTGTTCATGATTTGTGTACTGACTGTTTTTATAGGCGTAAGCGGAAACGTGCTGCATGCCGAAACTCCCACAGTCAAGGGCATCATTAACTCTCTTTTAGGGCCGGACGACACGACACCGCCGGACATAGAACTTGAAGGTCTTTCTGACGGCCTGACCGTCTACACAGAGAAAATGTACATCTCCGGGCAGGTGACTGATAATAATAAAGTAACGGCCCTTACACTCGATAAAGTCCCGCTCATCAGTCGTCCGGAGAGGAATATTTTTTTCAGCCACCTCACTGCATTGAGGGAAGGTAAAAATATTATTACTATCGAAGCGAATGATGAAGCTGGCAACAAAACCAGAAAAGAGATCATTGTTGTTAGGACAAATCCTCATTTCTCAAAATTACCGAAAGAGGTTTTTGAAAAGCGCATGAGACTGGCAGTATATCCTTTTGATTATGGAGGGGCTTTATCTGAGGAAAGCGGTATGTTTCTGGATATGCTCACTCTCGCGCTTCAGGAACAGGGGCGATTTCAACTTACTGACAGGGTGCTCATGGATACAATACTCAAAGAACAGAAACTCAGCCTTACACAACTGATCGATCAGGAAATCGCCGTGCGCACGGGCAGGATAATGTCAGCGCAGGCCATAGTGACAGGCAGCATTATTAAATCCGGAGAAGGTATAGAAGTGGCAGGCAGGATGATCGACACTGAGACCGCAGAGATACTGGCGATCGAAAAGATATATTCCAGCAAAGAAGGGCTTGCCGCATTGAATTTTCTCGCCCAATCCCTGGCCGTAAGGTTCCATAATGACTTTCCCATGCTTAAGGGCGTGGTGGTACAGCGTAAAGTCAGGGAGATTTTTACCGATGTCAGCAGGAACTCACCCCCTTTGCGCGGCAATCTTATCATCTATCGCGAAAATAATCTTAAAAATGTGATACTCGGATATGCAAGGATCACCCAGTCCTTGCCTGAAATGACAAAGGCCGAGCTCACCAGCGGGAGGCTCGATGAGATCAGGGAGTTGGACAGGGTAGTTGTTCAATAGGGATTGATCAAGAAGAGGGGGACATTCAAATGGCCAAATATCAATTCACACCTGAAATGGACAAGGAGATTCTGTACACGTATTCCATAAATACGGACAGTAAACCGCGTGTAATCAATCTTGCGAGGAAGTTCAAAATGCCGCGATGGGCGATCTATCAGAGGGCTTTAAAGCTCGGCGCTGTTACATCGTCTCATCAGAAAAAACCATGGACAGATGAAGAGATCAGGATGGTAGAGAAGTATGCCCGCTACTCGCCTCAGACCATCAGGAAGAAACTTGCAAAAGCTGGTTTTCAGAGGAGCATAGCCAGCATAGTTCTCAAGAGAAAAAGGATGAGATTGCTCTCAAACCTCGACGGGGTTTCAGCATGTCTCTGCGCTGAATTCCTTGGCGTCGACCTGCACTGGGTGCTGAATCATATCAACTTAGGTTCGTTAAAGGCGGAAGTGGTCAGGCGTGACACAGAAGGCAAGGCCAATTATTACATTAAAGAAAAAGACCTAAGGAAATTTATTATAGCCAACCCTGATCTCATAGATTTGCGTAAGGTGGAAAAGTACTACTTTATTGAACTGGTGGCGAATGGGGGGGTGCATTAATGGCGCAAAAAAAGTGGGAAAAAAGTTCTATACAACATATGTATTGATTTACTAAAATATTGGTAGCGTAATCTTCTCACTGATCAGATAGTTAGACCTGATATGCATCGGGCTTTTCAATCGGGCTGACTTTTTTATTATTACAGCAGCACAAATGTAAGATATTCATGACACCTACGTCTATACTGTAGGAGGACTTATGAAGAAGCCACATTTAATGATTTTTTTGTTTGCCCTGCTCTTGTCTTTAAGTCTTGCTGTCTCTGCAATTGCGTCTCTTCAGGACAATTCAGACGGCACAGTCACACAGACAAGATCTGACGGCTCAATGCTCATGTGGCTTAAGGATGCCAATTATTCGAAGACCTCTGGGTATGACGCAGACGGACGTATGACATGGGTACAGGCTCAGGGATGGATCAACTATCTTAACAGCAGCGGTTATCTCGGATACAGTGACTGGCGATTGCCGTATGCACTGCCGGTCAATGGGACCTCTTATGTCATTACCGGAAATAATTACGACGGCTCCATTGACTACGGATACAATATCACCAGCCCTGACAGCGAGCTGGCATACATGTTTTATACGGAACTCGGCAACACAGGGCGTTATGACATATTCGGTCAGCCACAGACCGGATATGGTTTAAGCAACAGGGGCCCTTTTGCCGGCTTGCTTTCTTCCTATTATTGGTCCGGATCGGAATATGGCAGTTCTGTATGGGTTTTTAACAACAGTAGCGGCGTTCAGGTTCTTGACAGTAAAAGTAATTCGAGAAATACATGGGCCGTACGTGACGCGGGAATGGTTGTCCCTGAACCGGTAAGCTCCATACTCTTTATTTCGGGCGGAACGTTTTTATATTTGATGAGGAGATGCAAGAAAGCATGACTGGTTTACGTCTAATATGCAGGAATTTAATTTCATTTTTCATATAAGAAAAATCTTCTATGTATTTTTGTCAATATGTTTTGAATTTTGAATCATGAATTATTTAATTCCGGCTTGTTTGTATCAGGAGGAAATGCAGTGTTAGCCAGGAGCAGAAGTAAAAAGACATTACTGATGACAGGCGTCATCCTGTCTTTCTTAATTTTTCTGCCGTCCTATGCGCTATCGCAATTTGCTTACACGCTTACGGTAAGCAAGAGCGGCTCAGGCACAGGGACCGTGACCAGCGACATCACAGGTATTAACTGTGACGCAGGCAATACCGACTGTACAGAGGATTACTTCCCTGGTACAGTTGTGACCCTTACTGCAACTGCCTCGACCGGATCAACCTTCACGCAATGGTCCGGCGCATGTTCCGGCAGCGGCAATACCTGCATTGTGACAATGGATGCGGTGAAGGACGTGACCGCAAGGTTCAACCTTCCCACCAATGTTTCAGGCACAATAAGCGCAAACACTACGTGGACTCTTGCAAACAGTCCTTATTATGTAACAGGCGATGTTATCGTTTGGAACGGGGTGAATCTAACAATAGAAGCTGGTGTGATAGTCAAATTTGCGCAATTCACGAGGTTGGCTGTTAATGGGACATTAGATGCGGTTGGCTCTTCCGGGAACCCCATTACATTTACGGGAACAAGTGCAACGCTGGGCTGGTGGAACAGGATTGACGTCAGGTCCGGCGGCAGCGCGCTGCTTGATAACTGTATCGTGCAATATGCGGGATATGGCAGCATTAATGGCTCGATCTACAAGACGGGGACGGGAAATCTTACAATTACCAACTCGGCAATCGGCAATTCAGGCAGCTACGGCATATATCTTGATAACACCACAGCAACAGGCACGCTCGGCAGCAATACCATACAGAACAACGCCAGCCACGGCATTTACCTTATCAACGCAGGGAACGGCTTTACGATTAACGGCAGCAACACGATATCAAACAACGGCGGATATGGCATTTATATGGTC
>QZKC01000023.1 GCA_003599425.1 Nitrospiraceae bacterium
CCAAGAAAAGAATTATATAAAAATAAATTTAAATATTTTTCTTATTTTTTCTTTGCGCTCATTGCGTCTTTGCGGTAAAATTTATTTCTCATAAATCAGGAGGTAAGGCAATGAAATTAAATGCCGTGAAAAGGAAATCAGGAATCGCCCTGATCGGCGACGTGCCGTGGGGTACTCACTTCTGTCAGTTTTACACGACCAAGAAGGACCTGCTTGATATGCTGGTGCCTTACTTCAAGGCGGGACTGGAGAACAATGAGTTCTGCATGTGGGTCACTTCAGAGCCTTTAAGTGTTGAGAATGCGAAGAAGGCGATGAAAAAGGCCGTGCCCGGTTTTGAAGAGTACGTAAAGAAGGGGCAGATAGAGATCATACCGTACGACGAATGGTACACAAAGGGCGGGAGCTTTGAAGAAAAAAGGGTGCTAAACGGCTGGGTGAGCAGATTGAACACCGCTCTGAAAAAAGGCTTTGACGGACTCAGGCTGACAGGCAACACCTTCTGGATTGAAAAGAAAGACTGGGACGCATTCACCGACTATGAAGCCACGGTAAACAGTGTTCTCGGCAATTACAAGATGATCGCGATATGTACCTATTCGCTCAAGAAGTGCGGCGTTATGGAAATCGTGGACGTTGTCAAGAACCACGAGTTCGCGCTTGCAATGAACAACGGCAAGTGGCAGGTGGTCAGTAACCCGGCCTGCGGGCACTGAGAATAAATTAAACCGCCAAGGCGCGAAGGACACGAAGAGTGAAAAATAAAATAATTTTAATGAGTCTTTCTTAGCGCCTTTGCGGTGAAAGGGCTTTTATAGTGGATATAGAAGAGATTGCTTCTAAAATTGTGAGCGCTTCAATTAAAGTGCATACGGCATTAGGCCCCGGGCTTCTTGAATCAGCATACCAAAAATGCATGAAATATGAACTGAATAATGAAGGACTTCGAATTGAATGCGAAGTAATTTTACCTATCAAATATGAAGATATTAAGATCGATGCTGGTTACAGGATAGATATGATTGTTGAAGATAGCATAATTATCGAACATAAGACCGTTGAAAAACTTCTACCGGTACATGAAGCACAATTGCTGACGTACTTAAAAATGAAGAACTGTAAACTTGGTTTTCTTCTCAACTGGAACGTTCCCCGGATGAAATATGGTATCAAAAGAATGGTAAATAATCTCTAAGGAGCAATGGACCGTTAAGACACAAAGAGCGCGAAGAAGGAATTATGGAAAAAGAAAACAAAAAGTGTCTTCCCCCTTTGCGACCTTAGCGCCTTTGCGGTAAATGTCTTCATTATGCATACTTTAAACCCCGACAAACGCAAATCAGGCATTTCAATAATCGGTGACCTGCCGTGGGGCAGTCACTTCTGCCAGTTCTACCAGACGAAGAAGGACCTGCTTGACATATTTGTCCCTTACTTCGAGGCAGGGCTGGAGAATAACGAGCTCTGCGTATGGGTCACTTCGAGAGTGCTTGGCGCCGAGGATGTGAAGAAGGCCCTGAAAAAAGCAGTGCCTCATTTTGAGAAATATACCAGGAACGGACAGATAGAGATAATCCCTTTCAGCCGGTGTCATACCGGAAACGGAAAGCCGGGCAAGGTAATCGCTTCGATGATTGACGAAGCTGTCTCCGGCGGCTTTGAAGGACTCAGGCTTGCGTGCAGCTCATGTCTAACGGATGAAAAACCGGGACACATCCCTTATGGCAATAAGGATATGATGGGCAGTGACAGTAAATATGGGATGTGTCCCGGTTTTTCTGACGTCATAAGCAGGCATAACGCTCTGGCGGTCTTCGCATATCCACGCGACAGGTTCGACGCAATAGGGCTTATGGAGGTCGTAAAGAACCACCGGTTTGCGCTTGTGAAAAATGCAGGCAAATGGGAAGTCCTCGAAAGCTCGGAGGCGCGTTCTGTCAAGGACGCCCTGAAGAGGAGCGAGGAAAAGCTGCATTCCCTCTTCAGTAACATGTCCGAAGGGTTTGCCTACCACAAAATAGTGCTTGATGACAGGGGGAAACCCTGCGACTATATCTTCCTTGAGATCAACGAGTCCTTCGAAAGGCTTACCGGCCTTAAAGGGAAAGACATCATCGGTAAAAAAGTCACGGAAGCCCTTCCGGGAATAGAGAAAGACTCCACAGACTGGATAGGTAAATACGGGAAGGTTGCGATGACCGGAAAGCCTCTGCAGTTTGAGAGCTATTCTGAAGCGCTCAATAAGTGGTTTTTTGTTTCCGCCTTCAGCCCGCACAAAGGCTATTTTGCAGTGACGTTCAGCGACATCACAGAACGAAAAAAGTATGAAGACGCGCTCATCCGTGCAAAGCTGGAATGGGAGCGCACTTTCGACAGTGTACCCGATCTGATAGCCATTCTGGACAACCGGCACAGGGTTGTAAGAGTAAACCGAGCTATGGCAAACCAGTTGGGGCTTACGCCAGAGGATTGTGTCGGGATGCCTTGTTATAAATACGTGCATGGAATGTCCGAGCCGCCTGCTTTCTGTCCCCACTCACAGACCATAAAGGACGGATGTCAGCATTTCTCTGAATTGTTTGAAGACCGGCTCGGCGGCGACATGCTGGTCAGCACCACACCTATACTGAATGAGCAGGGAGAGATAACCGGCTCCGTACATGTAGCGAGAAACATCTCAGAGCTTAAGCAGGCGGAAAGATCCCTGATTGAAAGCGAGAAGCGGTTAAACAAGTCGCAGGAGATCGCACATCTCGGCAGTTGGGAGCTTGACCTTACAAACAATCGCCTGTACTGGTCTGATGAGGTGTACCGGATCTTCGGCCTGAAACCTCAGGAGTTCAGCGCCACTTATCAGGCCTTTCTCGAAGCAGTCCACCCTGACGACCGCGCTGCTGTTGATGCTGCCTATTCCAGTTCCCTGCGCGAAGGACGGGACACCTATGAAATCGAACACAGGGTTGTAAGAAAAGCGACCGGCGAGGTGCGTATCGTTCATGAAAAATGCGAGCATTTCAGGGATGAGACCGGCCGGATCATCCGCTCAGCAGGAATGGTGCATGACATAACCGGGCGCAAAAAGGTTGAGGAAGAACGCGAGCACCTTCTTGAAGAGCTGGTGAGGTCCAATAAGGAACTCGAACAGTTCGCGTTTATTGCATCCCATGACCTGCAGGAGCCGCTCCGCACGATCTCAAGCTATGTGCAGCTCATCAACCACCGCTACAAAGACAGGCTCGACGGTGACGCTGAAGAATTCATAAATTATGTGGTCAGCGGTACAACACATATGCAAAAGCTCCTGAATGACCTGCTGTCCTATTCACGTGCAGGCTCACACGGCGAGCCCTTTAAACTGACTGATCTTAACTCGGTGATCTCGAAAGCGACCGCAAATCTGAAGATAGCGATTGACGGCAGTAGTGCAGTGATAGAACATGAAAGTCTCCCTGCTGTTTTTGCTGATGAAGTGCAGATGGTGCAGGTATTCCAGAACCTTATAGGGAATGCCATTAAATTCAGGAGCGAAGATCCGCCATCCGTTCACATAGCCGCAGACATGGACAGGAACGAATGGGTCATCTGCGTCAGCGATAACGGCATAGGGATCAACCCGAAATATTTCAGCAGGATATTCCACGTATTCAAGCGTCTCCATTCCAGGGAAAAGTATGACGGCACCGGCATCGGACTCGCGATCTGCAAAAAGATCGTGGAACGGCACGGCGGACGCATATGGGTTAAGTCGGAGCCGGGCAAAGGTTCAACATTTTGTTTTACTATTCCGAACAGGTCGTATAACATATAAAGACGCGCAAGAAAACCACAGAGGCACAGAGACTCTGAGAAACTCATAAATTGTTCAACTAAGCGAGGTATTTAATCATGGACGGACAAGCATGCTACCCCATCGAAGTTCTTCTTGTTGAAGATAATCCTGCGGATGTGCGCCTTATGCAGGAGGCCCTCAAGGATTCAAAGGTATATAATAACCTGCATGTGATAAATGATGGAGAAAACGCAATGTCCTTTCTCCGTCGCAAAGGAAAATACGCCGGTGTTCCGGAGCCTCACCTCATCCTGCTGGACCTGAACCTTCCGGGCAAAGACGGCCGCGAGGTGCTTGATGAGATTAAGAACGACCCGGCCCTCAAGCACTTGCCGGTGGTCATCGTCACGACGTCGGCTGCTGAGGAAGACATTCTGAAAAGTTATTGCAACCATGCAAACTGCTATGTCACAAAACCGGTCAATCTTGACCAGTTTATAAAAGTCGTGCAGGCGATCGAGGATTTCTGGTTTACCATTGTGAAACTGCCGAGGAAGAAGTGACCACAAAGAAATTACATATCCTCCTTATTGAAGATAACCCCGGTGATGTGCGCCTTATTCAGGAAATGCTTGGAAAGGTGAAGAAGGAATATTCCCTCGAGCATGCCGGAACACTTGCGGAGGGACTTGATAAATTGAGCAAAGGACTTTTTGATGTTACCCTTCTCGACATGAACCTCCCTGACAGCAGCGGTATAGATTCTATCCCCGAGATCAAGAAGATATCCCCAAAGATACCCATAGTGATGCTCACCGGATTTGATGACGAAGAGACGGCTGTCGCCGCGCTTCATCTCGGGGTTCAGGATTACCTGATCAAGGACCGGATAGACAGGACTCTTCTGCTCCGTTCGCTGCGGTACTCAATAGAGAGGAAGCGCACCCTCGACGCGCTCGTAGAATCAGAAGAAAAATATAAGAGCCTCGTGGACAATGCCCTTACCGGCGTATACAAAACGAATCTCGATGGCGATATCCTTTTTGCCAATCATGCACTGACCGAAATGCTTGAATATGAATCGCCTGAGGAATTGATGTCTCTCAGGGCGTTTTCGCTCTACAGAACACCGGAAGAGAGAAATAATTTGATTGGCACCCTTCAAAAAACCGGAAAGGTCACTAATTACGAAATGGAGGCAGTCACAAAAACAGGGAAGCCTAAAAACCTGCTTCTCAGTCTGACGCTGATCGGGGACGTCATATCAGGAATGATAATCGACATCACCGACCGTAAACGGATGGAAGAGACCATAAAACACCAGGCGTTTCATGACATCCTGACAGGCCTGCCCAACAGGCTTCTCTTCCTGGACCACCTCGTTCTTGCCCTGAAACAGGCGTCACGTGATCATCATATGGTGGCCGTGATGTATCTGGACCTCGACAACTTCAAGGAAATAAATGATTCACTCGGCCACGCTTCAGGAGACGAACTTCTCACCGCCGTAGCCCAGCGCCTGAAGACCTGTCTCCGCGACAGTGATACTATCGCGCGCCTCGGCGGCGACGAATACTGCATCCTGCTTTCAAAGACTGACAGCGAAGACGATATCACCGTAATCGCCAAAAAGACCATCCTCGCCTTCAGACAGCCCTTTGTCATCGACGATCATACTATTCATACTTCTACCAGCATCGGTATCAGCCTGTATCCATCCGACGGGAATGATCCTGAAGCGCTTATCAAGAATGCTGACATGGCGATGTACAACGCCAAGAAACGTGGGAAAAACAATTGCCAGTTTTATAATCCTGCCATGAATACACGGGCGCTTGAACGGATGAAGCTGACCAACAGCATGCGCAGGGGAATAAAGTCCGGAGAGCTGGTGTTGCACTATCAGCCTCAAGTAAGCCTCGATACCGGGAAGGTACGCTATGCCGAGGCCCTGGTGCGCTGGCAGAATCCGGAAACAGGGATGCTCGCTCCTATGCAGTTCATACCGCTGGCAGAAGAATCGGGACTTATTTCAGAGATCGATGAATGGGTACTGCGCACAGCCTGCGCACAGAACAGGGAATGGCAGAAAGCGGGATATTCCGAGATCTGCGTCATGGTGAACCTGTCTCCACGCCATTTCCAGAGACCCGATTTTATGGAAACAGTGTCCGATATCCTTGAGGAAACCGGCCTGCCTTCTCAATCCCTCGGCATCGAGATCACGGAACGCACAGTCATGAAGGACATAGAACTTACCATCCCATCCCTCACCAAACTCTCAAAAACCGGCGTCAGGTTCTGCATAGACGATTTCGGCGTAGGATACTCGTCGCTGAATTATCTGAAAAAATTGCCTGTACAGATGCTCAAGATAGACAAGTCATTTATCCTCGGCCTTTCATCAGATCCCGATTATAAAACGATCACCAACGCCATCATCAATCTGGCTCACAGCCTGAAACTGAAGGTAGTTGCAGAGGGGGTTGAAAACGAGGACCAGCTTGCGTTCCTGCAAATTCTCCGCTGCGATGAGGCGCAGGGATTTCACTTCAGCAGGCCGGTTCCGGCAGATGAGTTCGTAAGGTTCCTGCAGTAAAATGCCTTTTGTTATAATTTACGTTCGATCAGTAATCTGCTTTTTCAGACTTCTTTGGATGCCCACTATTCATCCCCCTCCCTTGACGGGAGGGGGTGTTTTACTTTCCTATCCTTCTCCAATCAATAACCTGAAAAACCTTACACCGCCTCAGCCAGGTGCATCGAGACAACTTTTGAGGAACCCGGTTCTTCCATAGTGATGCCGTAGATGTAGTTTGCAGCCTCCATCGTGCGCCTGTTGTGGGTGATGGTGATGAACTGGATCCCCTTTGAAAGCTCCCTGAGCAGGTTAATGAACCTGTCCGTATTCAACTCATCAAGCGGGGCGTCCACCTCATCCAGTATGCACAGCGGCGTAGGTTTGATCATAAATCCCCCGAACAGCAGCGAGAGCGCTGTCAATGCCTTTTCCCCCCCGGAAAGCAGCATGAGATTCTGCAGCTTCTTTCCGGGAGGCTGGGCCACGATCTCGATACCCGCGTCGAGTATGCTCCCTTCATCGGTAAGATGAAGTTCCGCCCTCCCCTTCCCGAAGAGAGTGGTAAAAACTTCCCTGAACTTTTCATTCAGTGCGTTGAAGGCCTCATTCAGCCGCGCCTGTGTAGTCCTGTTTATCTTCTGTATAGTTTCCTGCAATGCGTCTATGGAGGCCTGAAGGTCATCGCTCTGTTTTGTCAGGAATTCATATCTCGACTTCAGTTCCTCATACTCATCCAGAGTACCGAGGCTCACGGAGCCGATCTCCTGGAGACGCTCCCTTAGCTGGACCAGGTTGCTCTCCTCCTCAGGTGTGACTGTATCGGGGATTTCGGCTTCTTCTATTTCCAGCGTATATGTTTTCCGGACGTCTTCCCTCAGATAGTTCAGCTTCATCGACAGTTCCATCTTCTTAACCTCAATGTGGTTGAGCTCCATCCTGACCGTCTCCAGCTCAGCCGCGAGAGTTCTCTGCTGTTTTTCGATGATCCCAAGCTCTGCCTGCCTGGATTCAAGTATTTCCTCAGCCTGAGAAACTTGCTGCTGCAGTTCGCTGACCGAAACAACTTTTGCCTTAAGGGCCTCTTCTTTATCAGCGATCTCCTGTGACTTGGATTGCATGCTCTCCTCAATAGAGATCCGCTCACCGGCCATCTCCTGCTGTTTCCTGTCTGTTTCAGATATGAAATTATTAAGCCTCCTGACCTCTCTCTCCATAGATGACGTCTTCTCACGGGCTGATGCGAGGTTGAGCTTTATCTCCGTAAGCTCCGAGCGGAGGCCTTCGAGCAAATCCCTCTTCACCGATATCTCTTCCTGCACCGTCTTTATGTTCTCCTCAATGGCCTGTTTCTCATGCTCGAGGGTCCGTGACGCCGTTTCCTTTTCCTCAAGCTGTTTTTTCAGGCTGTCCTGTTCCGCATAATCGTCGTTCATTTCCAGTGAAATGTATTCCTGTTTCTTATGAAGGCGCCCGTTCTCCTCCTCAAAGTTGGCCTGTTTGACCTCAAGCGCATGGCAGTATTTTTCCTGGCTGAATATCTTTCCGTCTGTCGAGATGATATCGTTTTCCGTTGCCATGATCTCTTCCCTTGTCGCGTATACAGCCTTTTCCGCTGTAGCGATCCGTTCTTTCCTCGCTGTTATGTCCTGATCAAGCTCTTTGATCATTCTCTTAACCTTGAGAACTTCTTTCCCGCTTCCGCCGAAGACCATCCCGGACGGCTCAAGTACCTCGCCGCTGAGGGTAACAAAATAAAGCGGCGCCGCATTTGCCTCCCTGAGAGAAAATGCCGTATGAAGGTTATCGACCAGCACCACATCATGGAGGAGTGATTCGGCCGTCATGCGGAAATCCTCTTTCACAGTGATAAACTGGACCGCGCGGCCTATCACGCCATGGCCCGAAATGCCATGCTGGGAGGAAGAGCGGGACTGCTGATCGTGGAGAGTAATGAAACCGCTCCGCTTCTGCCTCTGGTCCCTGATGTGTTCCAGCGCCCTGAATATTTCATTCCTTTCTTCCACAACCGCCGCATTCAGTTTGTCGCCGAGGACCGCCTCTATTGCGGTCTCGTACTGAGATGTAGTCTCAAAGATATCAGCCACCTGGCAGAGCGCCTTGATCTTTTCATCGACAGAACTTCTCTGGAGCTGATCCAGTTCCCTGAAAGAATCAAGCTTCGATGCTGCGGCAGCCAGTTCTTCCCTTTCGCGGTATAATGCCTCTTCGTTCACTGAAAGTTCCTGCTTCTTTTCCCGCAGCTTCTGAACGAGGGCTTCCTTCACGTTCCTTGTTTCAGCGAGATCAGATTCCATTTTTAAACGCTCATTCTTTGTTTCTTCGAGCGCCGTGAGCAGTGAGACAAGGCTGTCTTTCAGCAGGCTGATGTCCTGTGAGCTTTTCTCTGCCTTCCTGCTGATATTCTCTATGCTCATCGAGAGGTTGCCCATTTCATTTTTTATCGTGCTGATCTCCCCGGCCTTGGTGAAGAGGTCTTTTCTCCTTAGCTCAAGGGAATGCTCCAGTTCACCGATGCCGTTGTCGGCTTCAAGGAAAACCCTGTTCCTGTCTTCAAGCGCAGTCTCAAGGTTTGCAATCTCACTTTGCAGCGAGACCTGACCGTTCTCTGTCTCCTTTATGCTCAGAAGGGTCCTTTCTCTTTCAGCATAAAGCTCCCCGTCCTGCCTCAGCAGTGCCTCATGCCGGACCTTCAGGTTTTCGCAATCGCTTTTCAGGAGCGCTATCTTCCCCTCGTTCTCCGTCATCTCTCTTTCAAGGGCATAAAGTTTCATCTTGATCTCGCTGAGGTATTTTTCATGGTCTACACAGAGGCGTTTCTTTTCCTCGGTAAGCGCCTCTGCTGCATGGAGGTTTGCGGAGATCTCCGCCTCACGCGCCTGAAAGGAACTTTCCGACTGGACGAGTTCTGATATTTCATTCTGCAGGGCCTTTGAATCCCTTTTTGCAAGACGCAGTTCAATGTCTTTTATGTCTTCAAGAAGCTTCTTGTACCGTTCAGCCTTTTTGGCATGCCTGTCTATCGTGTTTATCTGTCTTTTTACCTCGGCGATAATGTCCTGAAGCCTCTGGAGGTTCGACTTTGAAGCCTCAAGTTTGTTCAGTGCCTCGGTCCTTCTGACCTTGTATTTCATGACGCCGGCAACCTCTTCTATCAGGAACCTCCTGTCCTGGGGCTTGGAGTTAAGGATGTGGTCCATCTTTCCCTGCTCCAGGATCGAATATGCCTTCAGTTCAAGTCCCGTATCAAGGAACATGTTCTTGATGTCTTTGAGCCTGCACGGCACCTTGTTCATAAGGTACTCGCTTTCCCCTGACCTGTAGAGGCGTCTCGTGACGGATATCTCGGTCATCGAGGTCTTGCTTTCGTCTTCGGAACCATTGGAGGAGTTGATGGTGATATCAGACATAACGAGGGTTACTTCTGCCATGCCTTTTGTCTTTTTTGTCGCTGAACCCAGAAAGATCACGTCCTCCATGCTGTCGCCCCTGAGGCTTTTGGCGCTCTGCTCTCCAAGCACCCACCTGAAGGCGTCTACGATATTGCTTTTACCGCAGCCGTTCGGCCCGACTATCGCGGTTATGCCGGGATGAAAATTAAAGACCGTTTTGTCCGCAAAAGATTTAAAGCCTATCAATTCCAGTCGTTCTACACGCATAGTTTCTTTCCTTTATTTATTTAAAATTGATCATCATTTCGATGAAATTCTCAGGATTATCATCAGGTCAAACACGGCATCTCACTACATCATATAGTGAGCATCTCTTCGTTCCTTCACAATATGATGTGTTTTTAGTTCTGAATACTATACCCCATCGCATATTTTCTATCAAGTGAAATGTTTGCCGGAGACAGGAGCAGAAAAAATCGTAGCATTTTCCTTGCCAGAGTCTTTACATGGTATACCTTGTGTGATAGACTATGATATGTTTAAAAAGAATTATTTCATTATTTTATCTATTTTTCTTGTCGTAACCGTACTCCTGGTGCTGACATACTATAAAGGACAGGGGATCAAGCTGCAGCCTTCTTTCCAGACCTCTTCGATGCAAGACCTGCATTTGACCCTCAGGGAAAATGATACGGTCAAGTGGGAGCTTTCTGCCCGTGAGGCGGTCTTCCCGATCGGAACAAAAGAGGTCCTTCTCAAAACACTGGGGATCAAGATAAACCAGGCGCCGGAGATACTGCTTGCCAGCGGCAGCGGAGTGTACACGATTGATAAAGGCAATGTCGACCTTACAGGTTCGGTCGAACTGAATATCAAAGATACGAAATTCACGACTGACAGCCTTAAATGGGACAGCAGGGCAGAGCTGATCACCACCAGGGATCCTGTCAGGTTCTCCGGCAACAATTTCCTTATTGAAGGCAACGGTCTTGCCGCATCAATTAAACAGCAAAAGATACGGATACTGAAAAATGTCAAAGCAACTTTTCATCTTACATAGCATTTTCATCTTTCTCTTCATTTATGCAACTGAAGCTTCGCCCCTTCCCGTGGAAAAGACTGGAAAGCAGCCGGTTGTGATAACATCACAGACCCTCACTGCGGACAACAGGAACAACACAGCGGTGTTCGAGGGTTCGGTGACCGCAAAAACTGAAGACCTGACCATTCATTCCGACAGGATGACTGTTTTTTATGATAACGCTGAAGGCAATATTAAAAAAATAGAGGCTTCGGGAAATGTTAAGGTGGTCAAAAAGGGAAGGGCCATATTTTCAGATGAGGCACTGTACCAGGATGCCGAGAAAAAAATAACCTTCCGGGGAAATCCAAAGGTCGTTGAAGGAGAAAATGTCATTTCAGGTTCCCAGATAATATTTTTCCTTCAGGATGACCGCGCTGTCGTGGAAGAAAGCAGGGTCATCCTGCAAAACAGGCAGAAGGTAAAATAATGCATTCACTTGAGATCACCGGGCTGAAAAAGAACTACAACGGCAAACCGGTTGTTTCCGACATCAGCCTGACCATAAATTCCGGAGAAGTGGTGGGACTTCTCGGGCCGAACGGAGCAGGCAAGACGACAACATTTTATATGATACTGGGACTGATCAATCCTGATAACGGTGAGATCCTTCTCGATGGTGAAAACCTGAACAGCGCCCCCATGTACAAAAGGGCACAGAAAGGGATAGGCTATCTCCCGCAGGAGGCCTCTGTTTTCAGAAAGCTTAAAGTGAAGGACAATATAAGAGCTGTCCTGGAGCTGTCAGATGCAGACCGCAAAACGAGGGAAGAGAAACTCAGCAGCATTATGGAGGAGTTCAATCTCACACCTATCGCAGGGAGCCTTGGATATCACCTGTCAGGGGGAGAACGGCGGAAAGTGGAAATAGCACGCGCAATTGCTATTGACCCTGTGTTCATGCTCCTTGATGAGCCGTTCGCAGGGATCGACCCGCTTGCGGTCAATGAATTAAAAAAGACACTCAGACAGCTTGCCGAAAAGGGCATCGGCCTGATCATAACAGACCACAATGTCCGTGAGACCCTGTCGATAACCGACAGGGCTTACATCATAAGCGACGGCCGCATCCTGGCTCACGGGATACCGGATGATCTTGTCGCCGATGAACTTGTAAAGAAAAACTATCTTGGGGAGGAATTCAGACTTTAATGGCACAGGAACAGAGACTTGAACTCAGACTTTCCCAAAAACTGATCCTTACCCCTCAGTTGCAGCAGTCCATTAAACTCCTGCAGCTTCCGCTTCTTGAGCTCTCCCAGGACATCAATCAGGAACTAATGAGCAACCCGCTTCTTGAAGAAGGAGTTGAACGGGAGCCCGGTGAAAAGACCGAAGCATCTGATATGGCCATGGCAGAGGAAACGTTCCAGGAACCCGTGGATGATATTGAAACCCCGCTTGAAAGGATATTCGGATTCACAACCGACAGTTACTTTGAAGAACGTGAAAGCGATGGCAGGGACCTTGGCTATTTCAGCGACGGCTCTGAAGAGTCCCCATCCTATCTTGAACGTAACAGGAAAAAACCGGATATATACGAGCACCTGCTCTGGCAATTAAGACTTTCTCACTTATCTGAAGACATCGGTAAAGTTGCCGAGGTGATCATAAACAACCTTAACGATGACGGGTATCTCCAGGCTTCGTTGGAGGAGATCGCCGATATGGCGGAGACCGACCCGGAGACCGTGCATAAAGCCCTCACCTTTGTCCAGGAACTCGACCCTCCGGGGATCGGCGCCCGGACACTTCAGGAATGCCTGCTGCTTCAGTTAAGACCGTTAAACCTCAAAGGCACTCTTGTGGAAACGATCCTTACCGAATGTTTCGCAGAGCTTGAAGCCAAAAAGTACAAGCAATTATCTTCAAAATGCAAAATACCGCTCGAAGATGTGCTTGCAGCGATCAAGATCATCGAGGGGCTGGAGCCCAGGCCGGGGAGGAACTTTTCGAGCGATGACCCGGTACATATCATTCCTGATGTTTATGTTGAAGAATTGGATGGAAAATTCATCATAACGCTGAACGACGAGGGGATCCCCAAGCTCAGGCTGTCCAATTATTACAAGAAGCTCCTCGCAAATAAAAAGTCCCTGGGCGCCGAGGAGAAGCAGTTCCTTGAAGAAAAACTCCGTTCCGCGATATGGCTCCTCAAGAGCCTTGACCAGAGAAACCGGACGATCTACAGGGTGACTGAAAGCATTCTCAAATTCCAGGAAGACTTTTTCAGAAAAGGCCCCAAATACCTTAAACCACTGAACCTTAAAGATGTGGCAGAAGACCTGGGCCTCCATGAAAGCACGATAAGCAGGGTCACCTCGAACAAATATGTGCAATGTCCGCATGGACTTCTGAGTTTCAGGTACTTCTTCAGCAACGCGGTACAGTCATCTTCAGGAGATATCTCTTCCTCAACAGTAAAGGACATTATCAGAAAGATCGTCTCTGAAGAGAATTCCAAAGACCCATTGAATGATAAAAAGATCGTTGAAATATTAAAGAACAAAGGTATAAGCGTCGCCCGCAGGACCGCGGCAAAATACAGGGAAGAACTGAAGATCCCGTCACATATAAAACGCAAGAAATGGTTTTAGAAACAAGAAAATTGTAAAATGCAGATTTTAAATTTCAGACTTTAATTTGAAATCTTCAATTTTCAATCTTCAATTATCAATATTTTTACAGGAGGAGCAGCATGAACATCATCATCAACTGCAAACACATGGATCTCACAAAGACACTGAAAGATTATACAGAGGAAAAACTGGGAAGGTTTGAAAAATACATAACGAATATATCAGAGGCAGTCGTGACCCTGAGTGTTGAAAAATACAGACACAAGGCTGAGGTGCTTATCAAGGTCAATGGCCTGCTCATACAGGCTGAAAGCATAACCGGCGAAATGTACTCATCAATTGACGAGGTCACAGACAAGCTTGAGCGCCAGATAAAAAAATACAAGGAAAAGATCGCTTCCCACAGAAAGGGCAAGAAGGAATCACCATCGCCCGCGCCCCAGGAGAAGACCGTCCCTCTAATCATAAAAAAGAAGTCCTTTGATATTAAACCGATGGGCGTTGAGGAAGCAGCAATGCAGATGGACCTCCTGGACAAGATTTTTTTTGTTTTTACCAATTCTTCGTCCGGGGATATTAACGTATTGTATAAGAGGAAAGACGGCAATCTCGGTCTCATAGAGCCGGTCAAGTGAAAATGCCCCGTAAGCATCGTATTTCGATCTTTATCATAACGGGTCTTTCCGGAGCAGGAAAAACCCTGGCCCTGCACGCCTTCGAGGACAGCGGGTTTTTCTGTGTGGATAATCTCCCCAGCTCACTGATACAGAAGTTCGTCAACCTGTGCGCAAAGACCTCCGAGGTATCCAATATCGCCATTGGTGTTGATATTCGGGAAAGAAAGTTTCTTTCCGATTTTTCAGATACCATTTCCGTTCTAAGGCAAAAACAGAATATAGAGATATTATTTCTTGAAGCAGCAGATGAGGTGCTTGTCCGGAGATTCAAGGAGACAAGGCGTCCGCATCCACTGGGCACAGGAGACCTCAAAAAGTCGCTCAGAAAAGAGGCCAAGCTGCTCTCATCGATCCGGCAGGAGGCAAATACAATCATCGACACAAGTCATCTGACCCCCCACCAGCTCCGCAAATTCATCACCGAAACATACCTTGAAAAAGCGCCGAGAGAAATGACCGTCGATCTCATGTCTTTCGGTTATAAATACGGCACACCCAAGGAAGCCGATATTATGTTTGATGTTAGGTTCCTTCCGAACCCCTATTTTATACAGGAACTGAAACCGCTTTCGGGCACATCCGCGAAAGTGAAAAGATTCGTCCTTTCCAATGAGGCAACCCGTAAATTTCTCGCTAAACTCTATCCCCTCCTGAATCACGTGATACCACTTTATAAGGAAGAAGGCAGAAGCTATCTTACCATCGGGATCGGATGCACAGGGGGAAGGCACAGATCTCCTGCAATCGTACTTGAGGTCGAGAAGGCATTAAAAAAACAGAAGCTTAAAATTACAGTAACACACAGGGACCTTCACATCGCATCCTGATCCCTGTCTGATGAAACATTCTCCGCATATCATATACCTCGACAACAATGCCACAACTCCTCTGGCCCCTGAAGTATGCAACGCCATAGCTGAATGCCTGAAAATTAATTTTGGAAATCCTTCGAGCGGACATGCATACGGATCAACTGCAAAGAACGCTGTTCAACACGCGAGGGAGCAGCTTGCTGGACTGATAGGCGCCTCCCCCGATGAAATTATCTTCACATCCGGCGGCACGGAAGCAAATAATATGGCAATCTTCGGCACAGCGCGCAGATTCCGGTCAGGCCACATCATCACCTCCTGCACCGAACACCCTGCTGTACTGAAGCCTTTGAATGAACTTCAAAAGCGCGGCTATCGTGTAACGTATCTTCCTGTGGACAGTTATGGCCTTGTTGATCCTTCTGCCGTCATGAAAAATATCAGAAAAGATACATTCCTCATAACAGTAATGCATTCCAATAATGAAACCGGTACGCTGCAACCTGTAAAAGAGATCGGGAAGATAGCAAAGGAAAGAAGGATACTGTTTCACTGCGATGCTGCACAATCCGTAGGCAAGGTGCCTGTTAACGTGAAAAGTCTTCATGTTAATCTTTTGACCATTGTCTCGCACAAATTTTACGGACCCAAAGGCGTCGGGGCCCTCTACATAAGGAAGGGGACTGATCTCCTGCCTATACTTTATGGAGCATCTCATGAGAAGGGATTACGGCCGGGCACTGAAAATGTGTGCTCAATCGCCGGTCTCGGCAAGGCTTCTGAACTCGCCCGGAAGGAAATTAAGCATCGTGTTGCCCATATGAAAAAACTTTCCCGCATGATGCTTGAAGAATTACACAGGCAAATCCCGGGGGTAAAACTTAACGGTCATCCCCTGAAGCGTCTTCCCAATACTTTGAACATTTCATTCCCGAACATAACAGGTTCTGCTTTACTTGAGAGATTGAGAAATGATATCGCCGCCTCAACAGGTTCCGCATGCCATGAAGGGAAACACACGCCATCAGCAGTCCTCAAGGCAATGGGCTTAAGCGATGAGCGTGCGCTCGGAGCAGTCAGATTCAGTCTTGGAAGAGATACAACAGAACAGCAGATAAAAAAAGCAGTTAAGGCAATTGTTAAGGCTTGCATAACCTGACAACAGGCGAGATGCCTTAAAAAGCTCTGTATTTCTTAAGGCATCTTCATCTGCTGTAATATGCTATTAAATGCATTTTCCGGATTAACGGTTACGTCCTCCGGGACCCATGCCACCACCAGAACCCATACCTCCACCGGGTCCCATCCCGCGTCCCATGCCGCGTTCAGGCGGCTCATCCGGTAAGGTTATCCCCTGATCTTTGGCACGCTCTTTCATGCGCTCGTGATGTTCTGCACGAATCCTTTCGCGCTCCTCAGCAGTCGTTGCGGCGCGCATTCTGGTACGATACTCTGCCCGTTCCTCCTCGGTCATGAGCTGACTGCCGTATATCTGTTCCTGCTCCTGCATTTGAGTCTGTGTCTGCTGCTGCATGCGTTCATAGTCCGCCGCAATTGCGATATCAGCAGAAATCATAAATGTACCCGTCAACACAACCATAAGGAGTAACGCAATGTTATTCCAAATTACCTTTTTCATCGTTTCACCTCCTTTCTATAAGCAAATTATATCATGCTAAAAAGGAGGATCAACCGGCTGATTTTTGTTACCTGTCAAGAACAGGCATCAAGCCCTGCGTCATGATGTCTCTTTTTTCCCTCCGAAAACAGAAAATATTCCGTATTTATAGAAACAGTCTAGACCCTTAAAACCGATATCGCGGAGTGCATTCAACTGGTCCTCAAGCGTGTCGGGCTTGTTTTCAGCAGCATCCTTATATCGTCTTGTGAGATCACTGAAGATGTCTCTTTCCAGACCCAGCGCGTTCTTTTTGTTATCCACCCATTCATTCCACATCCGGAAGTACCAGTGTTCAAGATTGTCCGCAGGGGGCAGGACCGTGTCTATGTTCATAAAATATCCGCCCTTCTTCAGGTGTATAAAAATGAAATTGAAAAGCCTTTTTTTATTATCCATGTCAAGGTGGTGGATCGCCATCGATGATACGATGAAATCAAAGTCTCGGGGTATGATGTCGGATTTAAGGAGGTCCTGGAAACTGGCCTGAACGAAATTAATGTTATTGTATCCGGAAAACCGTTCCCTTGCCTTACTCATCATATCAGAAGATGGATCAACCAGTGTCGCCGATATTGAAGCATCGATTTCCAGGAGATTATGGGTAATGATACCGTCTCCGCATCCGAGATCGAGAATGCTTTTCTGTTCACGGCTGTAAATGAAGTATCTGTAAAATGACTTCATGATCTCAAACAGTCTCTTGCGCTCAACAATAAAGATATCCGCGTTGTCCCTGTATTCCCTGCTGAATTCAGGCAGCGCCCACTGTGATTCATTGAATTGCGTCATATTTTACTCCTGATATAAATGAAGGAAAAATAAATAGTGAGTGAGTATCTGAAAAAGTATTCAGCTTACTGCAAGAGCTTGCCGATATCTCTGACATCCCCGTCATTCACCGGCCCGTACACGGTCAGTGCAAAATGGTTCCGGTTCATCAATTTTTGCGCGAGGGCCTTCAGTTCGTCGAGTGTTATGGCTTCCACCATTTTTATAACTTCCGTGGGAGAATAATATTTACCGTAATATATTTCCTGTTTCGCGATATTCGTCATCTTATTGCTCGTTGATTCGAGTGCAAGAATGAGATTTCCCTTGAGCTGCGCCTTTGCCCTCTGCAGTTCATCATGGTTTATGGTCTTCGCAAGGTTTGTCATCTCATCGACCGTTATATCAATGACTTCATTGAGATGTTTCTTGTCCGTACCAGCATACACAGCCCACAACCCGGTATCGTAATATGAGACATGATACGAATATATGGAATATGCGAGTCCTCTCTTCTCCCGTATTTTCTGGAACAGCCTCGAACTATACCCGGAACCAAGCACGGTATTCAGAAGGTGCATTGAATATCTGTCCTCACTGTTATACGGCAGCCCCCTGACGCCGAGACTTACATGCGCCTCTGACAGGTCTTTTGTTACAACCTGCATTCCACCCCTGAATGCCGGAGAGGTATCGGCTATCACTTGTCCATCCCGCTGTAATCTCCCGAGTCCGCTGTTCAGATATCCTGTAAACTCATTTTCAGTGAAATTGCCGCTACAGGCGACAATAATATTGTTGGGCCCGTAATAAGCGTTTATATGTTTTACGAGATCTCCCCTTGTAAAGGTCTCAATGGTCTCACTCTTCCCCAGCACAGGCTGCCCCAGGCCGGTCTCTCCCCACACCTGTTTACTGAAAAGTTCGTGAATGTAGTCGGAAGGGGTGTCCTCAACCATTTTTATTTCTTCATTGATGATGCTCTTTTCTTTCTCAATGTCCTGTTCCGGGAAGGTCGAGTTCATGAATATGTCTGTCAGGATCTCTACTCCTTTTCCTATGTATTCATCGAGGGCTTTTATATAAAATAGCGTATATTCGGAAGACGTGAGGGCGTTCAATTCCGCGCCGAGAGAGTCAGTTTCCATCGCAATGCCTTCCGCGGTGCGGCTCTCCGTGCCCTTGAAGAACATATGTTCGAGGAAGTGGGAGATACCATTCTTTTCGAAGGTTTCATTCCTTGCACCGACCTTTACCCAGATGCCGATGCAAAGTGAACGCACCTCTTTTACGGATTCAAGGAGAACGGGGATATTATTCTGAAGGAGTATCTTTTTGACCATAGACTTTATAACCCGAATTGAAAATCATGAGACCATATTCAGTGATGAAGGCATGAAGTAATGGAGTGAAGATGCGAACTTTGATATCAGTATTTCTCTGCGCTGAAGCCTGAAATTACTCCACCTATTGAGAAGCCTGTTCCCTCGTTGCTTCTTTCTTGCTTAACCGTATCCTGCCCATCTTGTCTATTTCGATGACTTTAACGAGAACTTCCTCATCTTCCCTGAGCACATCCGTGACCTTCCCTATCCTTTTCTCTGAAATTTGAGAAATATGGAGCAGGCCTTCAGTTCCGGGGAATATCTCGACAAATGCACCAAAGTCCACGATCCTCTTTACCTTGCCCATGTATAGCTTGCCAAGTTCAGCTTCAGCCACAATTCCTTTTATGATATCGATCGCCTTCTGTGCTGAAGTTTCATCTACTGACGCAATATTAATAATGCCTGTATCTTCAATATCTATCTTGACGCCGGTCTGCTCAACGATCCCCCTGATGACCTTCCCGCCGGTCCCGATGACCTCGCGTATCTTCTCCGGATTGATCTGCATGGTAAAAATTCTCGGAGCATGGGTCGCAAGTGTTTCTCTCGGAGCGGCAAGTATCTCTTTCATTTTACCGAGTATGTGAAGCCTCCCCTTCCTTGCCTGTTCAAGGGCGTTCGCCATGATCTCTTTGCTCACGCCGCTTATCTTCACATCCATCTGAAATGCAGTTATGCCATCCTCTGAACCAGTGACCTTAAAATCCATATCGCCAAGATGGTCTTCAAGGCCGAGGATGTCTGTAAGCACCACCGTCTGATCGCCCTCTTTAATAAGCCCCATGGCAATACCCGCAACCGGGGTCCTGATCGGCACCCCTGCGTCCATGAGGGCCAGGGTCCCTCCGCATACTGTCGCCATCGATGAAGAACCGTTTGATTCGAGTATGTCCGCTACGATCCTGATGGTATAGGGAAATTTGGTCCTTTCAGGCAGCACAGCCTTGAGCGCCCTTTCTGCCAGCATGCCGTGACCGATCTCTCTCCTGCCTGGTGAGCGGAGCGGCTTTACCTCTCCGACACTGAATGGAGGGAAATTATAATGAAGCATAAATGTCTTTTTTGATTCGCCTTCGAGAGCATCAATGATCTGTTCATCTTCTGATGTACCGAGCGTGACCGCTGCAAGGCACTGTGTCTCGCCTCTGACAAAGAGCGCTGATCCATGGGTCCTCGGCAGAATGCCCACATGACAATTGATCTTCCTGATCTCGTCGGGCCTGCGTCCGTCAGCCCTTATACCCTGCTGAAGTACCATGTTCCTGACAAGGTCTTTTTCAAGTTTATTGAAGACAAAAGTTATGTCCTTTGAAATGTCCTTTTCATCGGTATTCAGAGCCGCAACTACATCTTTCAGAATATTGTCGAGCTCATCCTGCCGTCTCAGCTTGTCGGGAATGACTATCGCCTGTTTGATCTTCTCAAGCGAAAGCTCAGATACTGAAGCTGTCAATTTTTCATCTGTATGCGGCGGAGTGACGGACCTTTTTGTTTTTCCAATCCTTGCTATCAGCTCTTTCTGTAAGGCGATCACTTTTTTGATCTCTTCATGAGCCAGATTAAGCGCCTCAAGCAGGACTGATTCAGTAATTTCAAGCCCCCCTCCTTCAACCATGAGGACCGCGTCTTCGCTGCCAGCCACAACCATACTGAAATCACACTGCTCGACTTCCTGGAGGTCGGGATTGACGACGAAAGAATCTTTCAGAATGCCTATCCTGGCTGCCCCGACAGGCTTTTCAAAAGGGATATCGGAAATTCCGAGTGCGGCTGACATTCCTATGATGCCGAGAATATCCGAAATGTTTTCAGTGCCGAATGAAAGCACAGAGACGATACCCTGTGTATCTGAATAAAATCCGTCCGGGAAAAGCGGCCTGACCGGCCTGTCTATAAGCCGGGAGGTGAGAATTTCTTTTTCATTTGGTCTGCCTTCCCTCTTGAAGAAACCGCCGGGTATTTTACCGGCAGCATAAGCTTTTTCCTGATAATCAACGGTAAGAGGGAAAAAATCTACATCCTTGCGGGGTTCCTTGCTGGCGACAGCTGTTGCTAAAACAACCGTGTCACCATATCTGACCACAACTGAGCCGTCAGCCTGCCGTGCGAATCTTCCTGTTTCAAGATAAAGGGGTTTACCCTTAACTTCGATATCAACATGTGTCATTCAGATTACTTTCTCAATCCAAGCTTGCTGATGAGCTTGTCATATCTTTCTTTGTCGGTCGTTTTGAGATAGCTCAGGAGTCTCCGCCTCTGGCCAACAAGTTTCAGGAGCCCTCTTCTTGAGTGATGGTCCTTTTTATGGATCTGGAAATGATTCGTGAGGTGATTCAGCCTCTCGCTGATCAACGCTATCTGTACCTCAGGCGAGCCCGTATCACCCTCATGCAATTTGTAGTCTTTAATTATTGTTTCTTTCTGATCTTTTGCTAACGCCATACTATTCCTTTCCTTCAAGAAGAAAAATTCTAACACAAACTTTATACGCAAGTAAACCCTGTTTGAAAATAAATTCGTGTTACGCTAAACAATTATAAATGATTCCAAAATAAAATCACAATAACTGCAAAGTTGTTGTGCAGGGGAATTCATTTCCGCAAGTTTCTGCGGCCGCGCGGGCGATACAACCAGGCTGAGACAAGTGCGAGGACGATCGTAAGCACGAGGATCATCCCGGGCGGAAGATTTATATATACGACCTTCTCAACATAGTGAATGATGAATGACCCCGAGTAGCTTTGTGCCGGATCATGCATCTTCCTCAGCCAGACCTCAAGATGTGTCAACGGACAGTACCAGCCAAAAATCTGCAGTACTATCGCTAAGGCTATCCCGAAAATATGGATCCTTTTCACCCACATATATTTTCTTCCGATGAAAGCTCCGAACATAAGGAACACTATCCAGGCAAGGTGAATGACTACCGTAATATCAGCGGCGATGGAGAAAAAAGAAGCATGATGCATGGTGAATAACATGTCAATATTGTAGGGGTTTGATTAATCAAACTCCTACTGCCCCAGATAATCCATCAGCGCCTCTTTCCAGTTCCTCAGTTCTTTTATCCCCTCAAGCCTTAGCATGGTATTGTTCAGCACAGAATAAGCAGGCCTTTTGGCAGGAAGTTTGTATTTCTCTGATGTGGTGGGATTGATTTTACCGTTGATGCCTTTTATTGCGGCTATCTCCATGGCAAACTCATACCAGGAACAGTATGAGGTGTTTGAAATATGATATGTGCCATAGCCCCTTCCGATCAGCTCTTTCAGTTTTGCCGCAAGATCATATGTGAATGTAGGTGAACCCGTCTGATCATCAACGACATCTATTTTGTCTCTTTCGGATAAGAGCCGCGCTATCGTATCGACAAAATTTTTTCCGTGGGGTCCATAGAGCCATGAGGTCCTTACAATATAAAACCTGTTTGTCAGGGAAGTGACAAACTGTTCGCCAAGAAGTTTCGAGAGGCCGTATTTATTTACCGGGCCGGTCTGGTCCCATTCGTTATAAGGTTTATCATTTGTTCCGTCAAATACATAATCTGTACTGACAAATACTACAGGACATTTGATCTCTTCACAGGCTATGGTGATATTTCTGGCTCCAATGCCATTTACACGATATGCTGTTTCGGGATCATGTTCGCATCCATCTACATTGGTATAGGCTGCTGCATGGATCAGGTAATCCGGTTTTATTCTCTTTATTGATGCGACGGTCTTATCAAGATCGGTTACATCGAAATCGCTTCGTTTGAGAGCGAAGATATCAACATCCGAAAATACTTCCTGGAGAGCTTGCCCAAGCATCCCTCCTGAACCGGTCACAGCGACTTTCACTTTCTGAGCCTCTCACCGTACTGAGCGTCATAGTATTTTATATACTCGCCTGATATGATCCTCTGCCACCATTGTTTGTTCGAAATATACCAGTCTACTGTTTTTAATATCCCCTCCTCAAAACTCATCTGAGGTTTCCATCCCAGCCTCTGCTCGATCCCTGAGGGATCAATTGCATACCGCCTGTCATGCCCTGCCCTGTCCCTGACATAGCTGATCAGATGCATCAGATCATTTTCATTTCTGCCAAGATGCAGGGCCACCTTCCTGAGCAATGATCTGACAACTTCAATATTGGGCCTCTCATTTCTTGAACCAATATTGTAAACCGCACCGGCTTCACCTTTATGCAAAACAGTGTCTACGGCCCTGCAGTGGTCTTCAACATAGATCCAGTCCCTCACGTTCATCCCGTCTCCATAGACCGGTACAGGCCTGTTGTTCAGCGCATTGATAATAGCAAGGGGAATGAGTTTCTCAGGGAACTGATACTGCCCGTAATTGTTCGAACACCGCGTGATCATCGCCCTGAGACCGTAGGTTTCAACATATGCCCTGACGAACATGTCCGAAGATGCCTTGCTGGCCGCATACGGACTGTTCGGCTGCAGAGGCGACTGCTCAGTGAAAAAACCATCCTCTGTAGACCCGTAGACCTCATCGGTAGAAACATGCACGAATGTGCATTTCCTTTTCCGTGCAGTCTCAAGCAGATTATATGTACCGGCAATATTTGTTTCAAGAAAAGGAGCAGCATCGAGAATGCTCCTGTCAACATGACTTTCAGCGGCAAAATGTACGATCGCGTCAAAGTCCAGGCCATCCAGCACGGTTCTGTCACAGATATCGCCTTTTATAAAGGTATATTGGGACCGTCCCTCCATGTCACTGAGATTTTCGAGATTGCCGGCATAGGTAAGCTTGTCCAGATTAAGAACGTGATAATCCGGATGGGCTGAAAGCACATATCTGATGTAATTTGATCCAATAAAGCCTGCGCCGCCGGTCACCAGCAGTTTCATCTGTCAGTCCTCGATCCGAAAAGGGGTTTTCGGGTCATCTTCATATCTGATCTCATCAACCGGTTCTGTTTTCCCCCATCCTTTATAAAGCCTGTCAGGAAGATTGATGACCAAACCGTCCACAATGCCTATATTTTTATACGCGTGCACAAT
>QZKC01000100.1 GCA_003599425.1 Nitrospiraceae bacterium
GATATCCGCAGGAAACTGCAGAACGCCTTCTTCGTGAAGAACTATTTCACAAGAAAGAGCAACATAAGTTTCTACTCTATCCTGTTCAGCATCCTCTTCAAACATCCCAAGGTTTTCCTTGACGCGCTCGGAAAGCTGATAAGGACTCGCAGGATAGATTATATAGTCGAGACCCTTAATGCGGAATACTGGCGCATGAAGAAGTACGAAGGCGTCTGACAGGGGTTTCCACCAAAGGTGTCGTATAGAAATCTTCGTCAGCCTCACCTTTGTGCCTTTGCTCCTTTGTCCCTATGTGCCTTCCATTGGGACTGAGTTCACCATGAATAATCCAGGTTCAGGACAACCCGCTCAAATCCCATTGTGCAAGAGCATCTCTTATCCCCTTGACGTCTCTTTTCTCATCTATAGCTTTGAGTATCCTGCGGTAACCGCTAACATCCCCGTACAGGATACAGCCAATAAGGATATCATCCTTTATCACGAGCTTCTTATAAATATATTCCCCCCTGTCTTTCATGATTATGGATTCTGATGCGCATTTCCCTTCAGCATCTATGTCCCCTGCTGCGGCAAGGTCTATGCCGACAACCTTGAGCATATTGGACATTATTGTCCCTTCATATAGAGCATTACCGCCTGCCATGTTAATTCCGGCGACCTCTCCCTGCTTCTGTGCCGCAGGCCATATGCCGTAAAACACTCCCCTGTGCTCTATCAGATCACCCGCTGCATAGATATCCTTTATATTTGTCTCCATGCTGTCATTAACTATCAACCCTTTGTTAACATTAAGGCCGAGCCTTTTCCCGAGTTCCGCATAAGGCCGCACGCCGGCAGATATGATCAGGAGATCACAACTGACACTGGTTCCGTCCTCAAGGACAAGGCCGCTGACCTTATCGTCTCCAGTGATCTCTTTTGATCTGGCGTCAAGATGGAAAATAAAGCCCATGCCTTCCAGTTGCGTTTTGAGAATATCTGCGCCTTCAGGGTCCATTTGCCTCGGGAGCAGGCGCGGGAAAAATTCAACGACAGTTATGTTAAGCCCTCTTTTTCTCAGGGCATTGCCGGCCTCAAGTCCAAGCACTCCTCCTCCAATGAGGAGTACATTTTTGAGTCCTTTCGCATAGTCAATGATCGTATCAGCATCTTTGATGGTCCTTAACGTGAAAACGCCTTTTTTATCAGCTCCTTTTATGGGGGGCACAAAGGAAAAACTCCCTGTCGAAATGAGCAGCTTGTCATATTTTAACTTCTCGCCATTTGAGGCTACAATCTCTTTTTCATCTTTATCAATATCAGTTATGGAAGTCTTCAGTATGAGCTTTATATTGTTCTTGTCATACCACTCGTCTTTATATACGATGATATCTTTTTCCTCCGCTTCTCCGGCAAGATACTCAATGAGCCGTATCCGGCTGTAAAAAGGCGTGCCCTCGTCAGTGAAGATAGTTATTTCACCGCTGCTGTCAAGCTTGCGGATATTCGCTGCCGCCGTTGTCCCGGCAACACCGTTGCCAATGATCACATATTTCATGTTCAATCTCCCCTGCACATCTTTTCCGTGAAATCCTCTCTCAAATCCTTTATGTCTTCCACTGAAAGGGACAGTTCTGCTAAAACTTTCTGATGCCTCTTTGCCCAATCTTCTTCCGAGTCCACTGTACAACTGCTGCCGCCAAGAAAAAGCAGATAACTGCTGATATAATCCGCTACAAGCAGGATTGCCGACACCTTCCTGGTGTTCAAGTCAGTATGGATATCAATGTTCACATAATGATGGTGCAGTATCGCCTGGGTAACAACAGAAGACAGATACCATGATTTGGCTACAAGAAAACCTATTGCGCAATGGTGAGTGCTGTAACGTTCATCTTCAATGCCGATTATAGATCTGTTCGTGCCTGACAGAGAATCAGTGCCCACAACACCCAATGCATAATCAACAATCTGTACGTAGTCTGGATATTTCTTCAAAAGGAGCGGGATCCCGCAATCATGAAACAAACCTGCTATATATGCCTGCTCCACAGCGGCAAAACCCACTCTGCCAGCAAGTTGAGAGGAGATTGTAGCAGCAGACATGGAGTGATTCCAGAACTTCTCGGCAGCCGGTCCGTGGCCGCCCAAAGCATCCCGTAAAGAAGATGACAATATGATGTTATTAAAATTTTTCAGTCCCAGCAGAGAAAGCGCTCTCTGGATCGAGTCGGTCTTTTCTTTTAAGCCAAAAAAAGGCGAATTTGCGATCTTAAGCAGCTTGGCAGACATGGCAACATCCCTGGCTATAATATCAGATATTTTTTTCAGATCAGCTCCAGGCTTTTTTATCTCATCATTGATCTCCGCAACGATCCTGGGCTGAGAAGGAATGCCGATACTGCTGACAAGCTCCTCTGCCTTCTTGATATATTCTTCCCCGGTAAATATCGATTCGCTCATGAGTTACATAACCCAATATAAAGCCAGTAATTTCTAAATTAAGAGTAACTTTGTCAGTTACATATGTCAAGGTTCCCCGTGCAATGTTCATCAAGGCAGCGAATGATGAGAGGAGGGTTTTTCGCGCACCACCTCATGCGCGGTTTTGTCCTCGCGCAGCCGCGAGAAAACGGGCTGCCTCATAATGCCGTCTCCTGTCCAGCCTGCGAACGTAAGTTCACAGACAATCTCAGGCTTTACCCATGTGACCGGCGCATTGGTCTCAGGCTCTGTCTTGAAGGGACATTCTTTCCGTATCAGGGGATACAATTTTTCGTATATCGTCCTGAGAGCTTTTGCTCCGAATCCGCCTCCTGAATGGCCGATGTAAACCAATTCGTTGGCTTCAAAAACTCCGAGAACAAGCGAACCAAAATATTTTCTTCCTCCTCCCGGCTCGGTGAACCCGGCGATCACGCCTTTCTGCGTGAGCCGCGTCTTCACCTTGAGCCACTGCCGGCTCCGTTTGCCGGTCTGGTACAAGCTTTGAGCATGCTTGGCGATGATCCCCTCAAGCCCTTTTTCACTAACGACCCTGAAAAACAGTACGCCGTCTTTCAATACATGATCGCTGAATTTTATTCTCGATGCATGGGAAGGGAGAATTTTCCTCAGGATCTCTTTTCTCCTGAGCAAAGGCAGACCTGTGAGGTCGTGCCCCTTGAAATACAGGAGATCAAAGACATAGTAAACCAGATGCCCTCTTTTGGTTTTCTGGTAATCCTGCAGCATTTGAAAGTTCGGATGTCCCTGTTCATCCACTACAACGATCTCCCCGTCCAGCACAGCTTCAAGACTGAGTTTTTGCAGTGCCTCGGCAACAGGAGGATACTTTCTATTGAGGGAGATGTGGTTACGGGAGTAAAGCGAAACATCTCTTTCCCGCATCTCGGCAATGGCCCGGTATCCGTCCCATTTCAGCTCAAAGATCCATTCCGGATCATCAAACGGTTCTTTGACCAGGGTCGCAAGCATTGGTTTTATGTTATGCGGCGCCGGCTTGACCGGAGCATCCTTCAGGTCTTCACTTTCCAGAGCTTCACGCTGACGGATCCGGTCCAGTTTTTTTTTAGGTGATTTCCCCTGCCCTGCTTCTGCAACTTCCTCCAGAGTCTTTCCTGACAGCACAGAGCGGTTCTCTTTTAAAATGGAACTTTCATTTGCGTATTGATCTTTTTTCTTCATCAGCAGCCATGACTTCTCATCACGCCGCATCCTCACAAGAGCGAATTCGCCCTGAAGCTTTTCTCCCTTGAGAACAAACTTAAGGTCCCCTTTTTTTAATCCTTCTCTGAGAAACTTCTCATTTTCCTCTTTGCCTTTTGCAGAGGGGTGATGATAAAAACCCCTGTCCCAGATTATGACGCTTCCCGCGCCGTAATTGCCCTCCGGGATGACGCCTTCAAAATCCTTGTAATCAAACGGGTGGTCTTCAACCATCATGGCGAGTCTTTTCAGGGAAGGATCCAGCGAAGGCCCCTTAGGCACAGCCCAGCTCTTCAGTACTCCGTCCAGCTCAAGTCTCAGGTCATAATGGAGGTTCCGCGCCGCGTGCTTATGAATGACAAAAATAAGAGCATCCCCTTCAGGGCGCAGCTCCGGTTTAGGCTCTGGCGTTTTCTCGAATTTCCGTTTGGATTTATATTCCTTTAATCCCATATTTGGTTATCGTAGGGGCAGACCGATGTGTCTGCCCTGACCAGTCAATGAGCGCACACGCAAGTGCGCCCCTGCGAATGATTATATCGTTATCTTCTGTTTTTTCGTAAGCAGCTCCTGGAAAAGGTCCCCCTTTGTCTCTAACCTGCTCACGGCTTCCGAATGCATGATCAGCAGCTTCTCAGGATCGCCCTGCTTTGCCAACATATCCAGTTCCTCCCACACAAGAGGAAACGAAACACTTGGTTTCTCCCGGGCGCGCAGGGAGTAGACGCAGATCATTGTTTTTGAAGAGTCGTTCTGGGACCAATTGATGAAGACCTTTTTTATCCGCGATTCCTTTGCCATCTTCGCGGTCACCAGATCCGGATAATTGCGCTGCAGTACTTCTGCCACGACTTTTGAAAATCTCTTTGTGTCCTCAAAGGTCGCCTCCTTGCGATTTAAAGGGACGTATACATGGAGTCCTTTTTTGCCGGAGGTTTTTGCATAGCTTGCAAGCCTCATTTGCGAAAGCAGATCCCGAAGTATAAGGGCTACCATGGCACAATCCAGTATGTTTGCCTGATCCCCGGGATCGAGATCAAAGACAATAGAATCGGGCGTCTCAGGGGAACCGGCCCTTGCCAGAGGCACATGCAGTTCAAGAGACGCAAGGTTCTCTACCCATATGAGCGTCTCCAGATCATTGACGAGGCAGACTGTCATCCGTTCTTCATTATGGAGCACCTCCGCTGTTTTTACCCAGGGCGGCCGATGTTCAGGACATCGCTTCTCGAAAAAGAAATCCTTTTCCGTTCCATCTGGATAGCGTTTTAATGTGAGTGCCCGGTCTTTTAAATGTGGGAGGATGAAGTTTGAGATCCGGCGGTAGTATTCAAGAACGTGGGCCTTTGTAAATCCATAAGAAGGATAGATATCCTTTCTCAGGTTTGACAAAGAAAGTCTTTTCCCCGCGACCTCCACGACCTTCCTGCTCACCGATGTTTTTTCACCTGACGCATGCTCTCCTCCAGCACCGCGACCAGATCGACCGGGCCTTCTCCCTCTTCCTCTTCGAATTCAGGGGCCTCGACCGTACCTTTTTCCTTCGCTTTTCTTTCCAGAAGCTCCATGATCTTTTTGCTGCGCTCGTTTGTATATTTATCCGGATCGAAGTCAGCAGTCATTCCTTTGATGATCTTTTTCATGCGGCCTTTCTCTCCGGGATCGATCTTGCCTGTTTTCGGCGCGATGTCCTCATCTGGAAGTATTTCTCCGCTGTAATGAAGTGTGATCAGCGTCAGCGCTCCATCCGTGCTCTTGACAGCAACAAGATACTCACGATCCCGCAGCACGAACTTTGCGATCCCGCCCTTGTTCGTCTGGTTCATCACCTCAACCAGCAGGCAGTAGGCTTTTTCTCCCCCTTTTGAAGGAACAAGATAATACGGGTGATCATAATATACAGGGGGCACATCTTTCATGTCGATGAATTCAATGATCTCGATCGTGCGGCTTCGCTCGGGAGATACGGATTCCAGTTCCTTGTCTGTTATCACTACGTAGTTGTCGGGAGCAATCTCATATCCCCTGATAATCTCATCCGCCGGGATCATCTTTTCTTCTTCCGGACAATACATCCTTCTTGCGAGGGGGGAATAATCTTTACTGTGAAGCAAGCGAAAGGAGACACGCCCGGGCTCCACAGCCCTGACCAGTTTTACCGGTATCGCAACCAGGCTGAAACTGACTGTCCCGTTCCATATTTCCTGCAAGGCCATTTTATTCCTCTATTAGCAATCAGCCATCAGCCTTCAGGTGTCAGCTCAAAAAACACCTTAGCTGAATGCTGACCGCTGAGTGCTGTCTTACTTCACGCTACCTTCTCCAGGCTTGCATTAAGCGCCTGAAGAAGCTTGTCCGGTGCTGTGGGTTTCAGGCGCCTGGGGCGCAGGACCGCGATCTTTTCTCCCCGTGCTTTTTTATCGATCAGATCCTGCAGCTTTTTTTGATGTTCATTCTGGAATTTCTCCGGCTGAAAAGGGGCTGACAACTGATTGATCAACTCTCTTGCAATCTTCAGTTCTTTTTCAGACAACGAAGCTTTCTCAAGTCCGAGAGATTTTGCGGGGATCACTTCATCGGCATATCGCAGGGTGTTAAGGCAGAGTACCTTCCCGTTTATCTGCAGGGACCCGAAACAGGACCGCCTTCTCATGGTCCAGGTGCATACCCCTGCTGTACCTGTTTCCTTCAATGCACTGACAAGCGCGTTATATCCATTTAGGGTTTTATCCGGCTCCAGATAGTACATGCGTTCAAGGAAGACGGGATCGATCTGCTCGGTTCTGACGAATTCGTGGACTTTGATCATCCGGCCGTTATCGGGTTTGGTCTGCTCAAGCTCCTCCGGATCAACAAGGATATATTTTCGGTCCTCCAGTTCAAACCCTTTGGACTGTTCTTCCAGAGGCACGGGTATTTTTTCATGCGCGCAGATCATCTGCTGGTGCAATTTTACACGATCATGCTTGTGAAGAAGGTGAAACTGCATCCGTTCCTGATGTACCGCGGTATGCAGCTTCACCGGCACATTAAAATCGCTGAACTGGATATACCCTTTCCAGAGCGTTCTTCCAGCCATATAAAAATCCTCCGAAGTTCTGCCCGCCTGTCTATAAAAGAAATATAGCACACAATGCCCCGCTGTCAACCATGAGGGCGGTGCTTACAAACAAAAGACTTTCGATTCTCAGGACCATTTAAATCACGATGAGATTTCTTGAGGCCGGGTACCTGAGGTAGGGGATTATAATATCGTTCTTATTCCCCCCGGTGCCGTCATATGTAACAGACACCATGGGAGTTCCTGTTCTCCTTTCTATCTCTTTTGCCATAGCTTCAGTGATCACTGATGCACAGCATAAGGCCGGGATTGTATGAACAAAGAGCGCCACATCAGGGTAGTACTTTTTTATATAAAAAAGCTTCAATATGTTGTCCATTGATTCCCCTGTATTTTCCACCCTGATGCTGTATTCAGAAAGGAGCCTTTCCGGTGATTCATCATATTCCGCCTCAGGTTCCTTTAAAACTCGCTCAAAGAATTTACAATAAAATTTCTCCAACATGGTTACCGTGGCGATCAATGTCTTTGAAGACAGCATGTCCAGGTATTTCCCTTCAATGAACCACTTCCTGAAATATTGCCCGGAGATCATTTTGAGATAAGAGCTATAGGGAGTCGTAATTACCTCACCGCCGTTGTCTTCAATAAAATGTACCAGGCCCTGATTCATCACTTCGTTGTCCCGCACATACATGTCACCGAAGATGGCTATCTTGGGCCTTTCTTCATAACGTGTTTCAATGGCTTCAAAATGCGATACTGCTTCAGCAACAGCAGATTCCTTTGTCCGGTTTCCAAGGAATGCATCCGACAGAATATCAATGCTTTTTTTGATCGCCTTGTCAGTTTCCCCTTTTACCTTTTCATAAGGCCGTATCCTGCATCCCATCTTTCTGACAAGACCTCCGAACATATAGGCAAAATATGTGTCTACAGGGAGTTTTAGCGAGATATCTATTAAGGACAATCTCCCCGCATATACTCCGGCCTCTGACATGCCTTTTCCATAGGTATTCAATATGTTTTTTATGTGATGTGGATACATCCTTAGATTGCAGGCCAGGGTCGTTTTCAACATCCACAAAACGGTTTTGGCAGGGTCCAGATCATGTTTTTCAACATAATCAATAAATTCCTGGGCAATTATGTTAAGGGGGATACACTGGCCGCTGTTGAACCGCAAGCTCTTCTGAATACTTGGTTGAGTTTCCTCCAGAAGCCTTGCGTCTATCCCTTCACTTCTGAGATTGGCAACGATCAGACTCATGCTGAGGTTGTCCCAGTTTGGAATTATCAGCACCTTGCCGGAAAGCTGTTTTTCTTTAACCGGAATGAGGCATGGCCCATATGTAACGGGGTTCTTTACCCTATCCGAAGCAAGAGTACGATGGTGATTGCTGAAAGACCGGATGGCTGCCTCTATCCTCGTCTCATAACCCACCTTTGAAGAATGTTCGTCCAACTGTAATATTAGATAGGGCTTCTCATGGGCCTCCATAAGCTTCTTGAAATACTCCACGGCAAAAGAATCAGGCGAGCACTTGAAAGAGGTCACATATACCGGGTAGGTCTTCTCCGACCGCGCGACGGCCTCGGCGGATCTTAAAATCTCTGAGGCGTAATACCAGAGCAGCTCATTGCAAAGCGGCTCTATTGACTCTACCTCTTCCGATGTATAGGAAAGCATGTCCTGAAAAAAGGTCTTAATGCCTAATGCTGCAAAGATATCGGGAATCCCGCCGTTCATGGCTTGAGAAAGGACCGCATAGGGCCTGCCTAAAAACACAACGTTTATATCATCAGAGCTGTTTGTTTCTCTTTTATATATTTCTTTTAATCGCAACGAGCATGAATCCCTGAATCGTAGTGCCCTGTCATATGCTTTAGAAACGTCAAAAATACTTATGTCGTGCTTCAAAACAGGTTTCAGCATTTTGTAAAGCTGCACTTTCGTAAAAAACGTACTATATAAATAGTTGACAAGCGGCATGAGAAATTTCTTTCTGTCCCCCTGTGAATCCGTCTGAGCAGCAAGTGAAGGTGAAAACTGGGTATAGTAGCAAAACTGGCGTCTGACTCCCTTTACCTTTGACTGCTTTTCGAGATAGAAGGGCAAAAAAATGTAATCCGCCCTTTCCAGCAGATATTTCACATGCCCGTACAGGGCGGTCATCGGGGAGCAGAATTCAGCGCCTGCCAGTCGCTTCCCTTCTTTTACTGCCTCTGTATAAGGCTCACTGGTAATGGTCTTTATGGAAAGCTTCTCAAAGAATGTTTTCCAGAGCGGCACGTCTTCAAACATATGAAGCGCCGCCGGTATGCCAATGGTGCATTGCTCTTTATATTCCCGGGCGGGCTTGAATGATAAAACCCTTTTCCTCTCTTTCAGCAGATCAAAACCGGAGAGATTATTATTTATATATTTTTTCGTATCATAATCCCTGCCGCACAGAAATCCATATGCAACACTTTCTCCATCAACATCGGCAACAGTTATTTTGCAGTGATTGGCGCACAGGTCGCACACCTCAGACTTTACCGGTATCTGTTTTTGATAAAGCTTCAGTCCTTTGAACCTGCCTGCTTTTACCTCGTGCTCCAAAAGTATGAGCGCGACCCCGAGCGCCCCTGTCAGATGACAATACCTGGATACGTAGATCGGCTTTTGCAGCCTCTGTTCAAAGGCCGCCACAAGCGCCTTGTTCTTTGCTGTTGCTCCCTGAAAGCATATAGTGTTTCCAATGCTGCTTTCGATCGCGACCTTCATCAGATAGTTTTCCCGTATGGAGTGAAGCACTGAAGCGAGCGCTTCATCAACTGTGTACCCCTCGTTTAAATAATGATTGAGGTCCCTCTCCATAAACACTGTGCACCTGTCACTTGAAACAGGAGCCCTTTTGCCTTCTGTCCTTGAGGAATAATCAGATAAAGGGCAGCGCAATTTCAGCGCCTGCTCTTCGATAAAACTTCCGGTGCCGGCAGCGCACACATTATTCATTGCCGAAAATGTAACTAAGCCTTTTCTCACAGTGGTGAACTTTGAGTCCTGTCCTCCGATCTCAATAATGGTGTCCACTTCCGGATTAAGTTCGCAGGCTGCACGTGCGTGAGCAGTGATCTCATCGACTATTAAGTCAACCCCTATTATCTTCCCTGAGAATTTCCTTCCCGCTCCTGTCGTCCCGCTTCCGATGATCCGGACATCCAGTTTCTTTTTCTTAATAACATCATCAATGGATGCAAATAACTTCTGGACCGCATGAACGGGTCTCCCTGCTGTCCTTGTATAAAATCCGGCAAGAACGATCCGGTCCTGGCTCATCAGTACTGCCTTGGTGCTCGTAGAGCCGATATCTATTCCCAGATAGACTTCATATTTTTTTGAGGGCACAAGATCTTCATAAATATCCACCTCCACAGGGGACAGGCCTCCCGGCTCAAATGCGGCATAGTAATATTTTTCAACGCTGCTGAAATCAGGATAAGCAGAGAGTTTCAAACTGAGCGGTTCATAGTAGTGCTTCTTTTCCAAAGGCTTTTGAATGAGGATATCATCTGAGGACTGAATCTCAACTTTGTTGAGCAGGGACGATCTTTCTATAAGGTTGAGTCCTGCGCCGATAGCGCCGTAGAGCCAGGACCTTTCATCTGCAATAATATCTATCCCGATAATTGACTTGATATACCTGGCAACAGCCCTGTTTCTTGACACGCCTCCTGTGAATATTATGGGGGGATTGGTCTTTGTATCTTTGAAAAGCGTATCTACTATATTTTTTGCCAGCCCCCTGCACAAACCGTCGCAGATCTTCTCTAATGAGTAACCTTCCTGCTGCGCATGGACCAGGTCTGTTTTTGCAAATACCGCGCACCTTGTAGCGATTTTAGGTATTATGCCTTTATTGTTGAATGCAAGTTCACTCAACTCCTCTATGCCGCTCAGGTTCAGCCTTTTGGCCTGCTGGTCCAGAAAGCTGCCCGTGCCTGCCGCGCATGAAGTATTTGACCTGAAATTAAGGTAGTTGCCGTCTTCATCAAAATTAATTAACCCGAATCTTTCACCCCCGACTATTAAAATAGCCCCGATCTTATCATGAAAATGCCGGGCGGCTGTGATAATTGCGATCCGGTTATCATGCTGACTGCTTACTTTGATGACCGATGGGGTTGAGGAAGTTGAGGCGATCCCGCAAATTCTGGACAGGTCAAAATCATTCAGGACCTTTTTCACGGTTTCAATGATATTACCATGGTGGAATTCATACGCAGTTTTAACAATATCTTTTTTCAGATTCATTTCAACAATTGAAACGGATACTGAACCGATATCTATTCCGAGGATGTTCGAATTGTTTTGAGTTTTCATTTCAGGCGCCCGCCGCTTCCCACCTTATTGCGGAGGGTTTGGCCTTATTGGGATAGTGATATACTATTTAAATAACACATAACGTCTCTATTGTCTACCTGGCCTGGTCAATGTGTTGTTAATGTGTTGTTCTGCGGGGCAAGTTGCAACTTGCCACTAATTGAGCCATTTGAAATCATTGAAGAAAAGTCCGGCCTAATACCTTATAATAATGGCACTATAGCACCTCTCTTGATAATCACGACTTAAGGGGGTTATGATAATCAGGTACATTGCAGGATCTCTACATTATCCGAAGAATTTATTCTGAAATGTCTATCAGAGATAGCCTTCAATATACCTGAAAAAATATTTTAGGGATAAAAGCTGTCGGACTTTGCCACATTAAGAATAATCTGTTTTTCATAGACACCAGAAACTTTTATATGGAAATCACAACGGGACTTTAAGATGAAAATGAAATTACCTGAATTGCGGATAGGCGACCTGACAATTTATCCTCCCATTATCCAGGGTGGTATGGGGGTAAGGGTTTCACGTTCAAGGCTTGCCTCGGCAGTTGCAAATGAAGGTTGTGTGGGGGTCATCGCAGGAGTCGGCCTGGGAAAATTTGAAGACCTGCCACGTTTAGAATATGAAGCCGTAAATAATGAGGCATTAAAGGCAGAGATAAGAAAAGCCAGGAGCATGAGCAAAGGCATAATCGGCGTGAACTTGCTGGTCGCGCTTTCCAACTATGAATCGCTGGCAAGGACCGCTGCGGATGAAGGTGTTGACCTTATCATATCCGGGGCCGGACTGCCTTTGGAGCTTCCAAAATTTGTGGAAGGGAAAAACATTAAGCTGATCCCGATCGTTTCATCGGCAAGGGCTTTAAACATCATTTGCAGTAAGTGGAAAAGAAATTTTAACAGGTTGCCGGATGCCGTGGTAGTTGAAGGCCCTAAGGCAGGGGGCCATGTAGGGTATGACTTTCAGGATATGGTTGAGGGGAAAGCGCCCGCGCTTGATGGCCTGATTGTCGAAATTGTGCAGTTTGCAAAAACGTTTGACCCTCCGATCCCGGTCATTGCCGCCGGAGGAATTTTTGACGGCAGAGACATTGCCCACTTTCTCGCATTGGGAGCTTCAGGCGTACAAATGGGGACGCGGTTTGTTTGTACGGATGAATGTGATGTTCATGAAAATTTCAAACAGGCCTTCATAAAAGCAGGCAAAGAAGATATGGTGATCATAAAAAGCCCGGTTGGATTACCCGGCAGGGTGATCAAAAGCAAGTTTGTTGAGGATATTAATAAAGGCCAGACTAAACCCAAGTCCTGCAAATATCGCTGCCTGAGAACCTGCGATCCCCAAACAGCCCCATATTGCATTGCCAGGGCCCTCACAAATGCGGCCGAGGGGAAGCTTGATGAAGGTTTCGTTTTTGCGGGGTCCAACGCATACAGATGTACGGAAATTATTCCTGTGAAAAAGCTGATCGAAAAATTAATAGAGGAATATAATCAGGCCCGGAATGAGGCTGAAAAACACCACGTTTAACCTACCCAAAAGGCGTCTTCGCCATCTCAAACTATCGTTGCACCCGCTTCTTTCGCCTGCTTAATAACTGCTCAAACAATCCTCTGCCTCTACCGCAACTAACGGGCACGAAGCGCCCCGGTTTCTTTGAAGAAATTAAGTTCTCTATATCATATGACGATATAACCCTTGAGGACACTTTATATATTTATTGTCAGCATAATATGCAATTGCTTGAAGACATTAAAAAAGAACAAACAAAGATCGAGAAGCTGAAGTCAACGATCAAGAGCTATATAGAGCACCACCTTGGCAAAGACTGCGAGAGGTCTCATCTTTTTGACTTTTATATCGGGCTTGCCTATGCCATCAGGGACAGGCTTATAGAGGCATGGCTTGCTACACAGAGGTCTTATTACAAGAAAAAGGCCAAGCGGGTTTATTACCTTTCTCTTGAATTCCTTGTTGGCAGGACGCTTGGCAACAGCATGGTGAACCTGGGGACTGAAGATGAGTGCACAAAGGCAATGGAAGCGCTGGGCTGCAAAATGGAGGATATAAGGGAAGCAGAGTGGGACGCAGGACTTGGCAACGGCGGTTTAGGCCGTCTCGCTGCCTGTTTCCTTGATTCCTTTGCTACCTTGGGAATCCCTGCCTACGGATATGGGATACGATATGAATATGGGCTCTTTTACCAGAAGATCAATGACGGGTATCAGGTTGAAATTCCTGATAACTGGCTGAGGTATGGCAATCCCTGGGAAATAGCCCGGCATGGACATTTTTTCTCAGTCCATTTCTATGGAAGGGTAAACCAGTATACAGATTCAAATGGGATACTGAGGAATGAATGGGTTGATACCGACGAAGTCATGGCAATGGCATGCGATACCCCTATACCGGGCTACAGGAATGACAATGTGATCAATATGAGACTCTGGACTGCAAAGTCTTCAAGGGATTTTGATCTGCACTTTTTTAATGGCGGCAATTATATCCACGCAGTTGAGAACAAGGCAAAGTCAGAAAGCATCTCAAAAGTGCTCTATCCTTCAGACCACATTATGGAAGGAAGGTTCCTCCGGCTGAAACAGCAGTACTTCTTTGTCTCCGCGACCTTTCAGGACATAATCAGGAGATATAAAAAAGATGAGCTTTCTTTTGAAAATTTCGCAAAAAGAGTGGCTGTGCAGCTTAATGACACTCATCCCGCCATTGCAATTCCCGAGCTTATGAGAATTTTACTGGATATCGAAGGCCTTCCCTGGGAAAAGGCCTGGAATATTACCGTCGGCACTTTCGGGTATACAAATCATACTGTCATGCCCGAGGCCCTTGAAAAATGGCCCGTCTCGATGTTTGAAAACCTGTTGCCGAGACATTTACAAATAATTTATGAGATCAACAGGAGATTTCTTGAAGAGATAAACAGGCGTTTCCCCGGAGATTTTGAAAAGAGAAAAATGATGTCGCTTATTGAAGAGGGTGATGAAAAGCGGATCAGAATGGCAAATCTTGCGATTGTCGGAAGCCACTCTGTTAACGGGGTTTCAAAACTTCATACCGAGATACTCAAGAACCAGATATTTAAAGATTTCCATGAAATGTTCCCAGAGAGGTTCAATAATAAGACAAACGGCATTACCCCGCGAAGATGGCTTAAGAAGGCAAATCCCCTCTTATCCAACCTTATCACGGAACATATAGGCGAGGGATGGATCACTGATCTTGACGAGTTAAAAAAACTTGTTCCACTTTCTGAAGATAAAGAATTCAGGGGTAGATGGATAGAAGTCAAGGCAGAAAATAAAAAGCGCTTAGCGGAGTACATTTCAAAAAAAGACAATATAATGCTTAATGCAGCATCCATGTTTGATGTCCATGTCAAGAGGATACATGAGTACAAAAGGCAGCTCCTGAATGTCCTGCATGTTGTAACTCTCTATAACAAAATAAGACGCGGCAATCGTGATGTTTCCCCCCGCACTGTTATATTTTCCGGAAAGGCGGCTCCCGCATACTGGATGGCAAAGCTTATAATCAAGCTCGTTCACTCAGTAGCAGAAGTTGTTAACCACAGCAAAGAAGTGGGAGACAGATTAAAGGTGGTCTTTCTCAGCAATTACAACGTCTCTCTCGCAGAAAGGATAATACCTGCCGCTGATCTGTCCGAGCAGATCTCAACCGCCGGGACAGAAGCCTCTGGGACGGGAAACATGAAGCTGTCATTAAACGGCGCCCTGACAATAGGCACCCTTGACGGCGCAAATATCGAGATAATGGAAGAGGTGGGCAGGGACAACATATTCGTTTTCGGTCTTACCCCTGAGGAGGTACTGCAATTGAAAGGGGCGGGTTATAATCCTTACAGCTATTATGAGAAGAACAGCGAATTAAAAGAGGTATTAGACATGATAGGCAGCGGATATTTTTCTCCTGAAAATGCAGGTCTCTTTAGACCTGTTGTTGACTCCATCCTCTATCATGGCGACACATATATGGTTCTTGCTGATTACGAATCCTATATCAAATGTCAGGAGAAGGTCGGCAAACTCTATGCTGACAAACATGAATGGGCTAAAAAGTCCATTCTGAATGTGGCAAATATGGGAAGATTCTCCAGCGACCGCACCATAATGGAATATGCAAAAGAGATATGGGAGATAGAGACGGAGAATATGAAGTCCCTATCTCTGAACGAAAAATAGTCGCAGCGTCACGAACCTAAATGTGGTCATGGCAGCTTAGGCTATGCCATGGAGATGACAACCTCACGAAAACGTATCGCCATCTCTGCCCCCTTGGCCTCTTCCTCGTGTTTAAAAAAGACGAAAGCCCTTTTCCATTTTTGTGAAAGTATCTTTCCCCTCCACTCTGCCAGATCAGCATCAGTATAATCCGAACGCCGCAGCCGGAGGTACCCCCACGAAGCAGTTCTGACAATCTCATTTACCGGGTTCTCGTCAGTGTCCGCGATGCACAGGCTGCATCCCTTTTTACGAAGGAGCTCCAGTATTTCATCATCGAGCCATGACAGGCTGCGGAACTCGAATGTGCATGATATATTGCCGGGAACCAGATCAAGAAAATCTTTCAGCACGGGATGGTCCGCATGAAAGCTTCCGGGGAACTGGAAAAGGACGGGCCCTAAATTCTTGCCCAGAACCAGCAGCGTGTTGAAGAGGTATTCCGTATCATCGCCAACATTTCTCAACCGCTTTATATGCGTTATGACCTGGGGGGCTTTGATAGCGAAAACAAAATCATCGGGGACCTGTTCTGCCCAGGACGCGAGGACACTCTCTTTGGGCATGTGATAAAAGGTATTGTTCATCTCTACACTGGTAAGTTGTCCCGAATAGAAGCGAAGCATTTCCTTGGGTGATATCTTCTCGGGATAGAATTTCCCTCTCCATTCCTTGTATGCGTACCCGCTTGTACCGACATTGATTTTCATATTTTGTGCAGACAGTTCAAGCTGTTCGAACAGTTTGAACTGTTTGAGCGGTTATTTACCTGCTTTCGGCTGCCAGAGCCCGAAAGCCGCGCCGGTCGGATCTGTAATTACACTGAACCACCCCATGTCAGGCACCTCTGTGACATCCTTGCAGATCGTGGCGCCGAGGGTCTGTGCTTTTTTTGTCGAGGCTGCAACGTCGTCAACCAGGATATAGGGAAGCCAGTTGTCCGGCACGCCGGCAACAGGGTTCTTCATCATCCCTCCGCCGGTACCTTCCCCGACGTTAATTATCGTGTAGTCCATGCCAGGTATTTCCTCCAGCTTCCAGCCGAACATGGCCGTGTAGAACTTCTTTGACTTGTCCGGGTCTTGCGTATTTAATTCAATGTGAATAAATGGATTTGCCATACCGCACCTCCTCAGTGCTATTTATATCACAAGTATAGCAGGTGTATATCTTTCGTCAAACTGGTGTTATATTTTAAGCGCTGGCGGGGATTCTTACTGTTTTTTTGTTTTGTTTCTCTTGTTTTTCCTCCGGTCCAGCACTTCTGCAAACAGCGGCAGGAGAAATGAACCGCCCGGAAGGAGGAAAATGATCAGTACCGGTACATAAGCAGACAGGTGTATTAAGTACAGCTTCAGCTCTTTTTTCTCATCGCGCGTCCACTTGTCACCTTTGTTCACTGGTTTAAAGAGAAGATGAAGGAAGCCCTGAATGAATGCTGCCTCGCGATAGAATATTTCTTTGTGGCGGGAGATAAACTTTTGCAGAAAGAATTTTACCATATGCACTACTTTACACAGTGCGATGACCTGTCGGCAAGGATTTTCATGCTGTAGTATATTAGTATATGATTCTTGAAGAGGTAATAGACTTTTTAAGAAAAAACCCGCCTTTTCAGTTCCTTGACGATGTGATGCTGAAAAATGTCGCAAACAGCTTGTCGATGGAATTCTATCCAAAAGATACCGTTATCCTGAGACAGGACGGCCCTCCCAGCGACGCAATAAGAATTATAAAGAAAGGCAGTGTCAAGATACTCATGAAGGCAGAGGGGAGCCTTGAAACTGTTATGGATTTCCGGGGGGAAGGCGACAGTTTCGGGTTTGTTTCGCTCATCGCAAAGGACAGACAGAAGACCACAGTTGTAGCGGCTGATGACAGCATCTGCTATTTGCTCGGAAAAGACCGGGTCATAAAGCTGATCGAATCGAGCCCTCCCTTTGCGGAATACTTCATGTCTCATTTGACGAGTTTCGTGGACAGGACCTTCAGGGAAATGCAGGGCCGGAGCCTTATGTACAGCGGGACGGACAAGCTGCTGTTCACAACCCCTTGCGGGGATATTGCGAAAGAAGTCGTAACCGTTTCTGAAAACAGTACAATAAGGGAAGCTGCACAGGTCATGGCAAGACAAAAGATCAGTTCAGTGATCATCCTGAATAAAAACAATATCCCCGCCGGCATCATCACGGACAGGGACCTGAGGGGGAAGGTCGTTGCCCAGGGCCGTGACGTGACAGAACCTGTAAAGAATATCATGAGCATAGCCCTGATCAGGGTAGACGCAAACGATACATGTTTTGAGGCGATCATGAAAATGATCAAATACAAGATCCACCACATGCTTGTGATAAGAGACGGAGAATTGAAGGGGATCATGACGAATCACGACCTCATGCTCCTGCAGGGCACCTCGCCGCTGTCTTTTGTAAATGATATTGAACAGCAGCAGACCATTGAAGGGCTTGCGCCTGTGTACGGAAAAATAAACAACATCATAGGGCTGCTGCTGCAGGAGGGGGCCAGGGCGGGCAGCGTTACAGGAATAATTACGGAGATAAACGACAGGCTTGTGAAGAAGGTGCTTGAGATTTCCGAGAGGCAATTGGGGCAGCCTCCTGTCCCATACTGCTTTGCGGTATTCGGCAGTGAAGGCAGAAAGGAACAGACCTTCAGGACAGATCAGGATAACGCGATCATCTATGCCGATATATCATCAGCGCCTGAGATCGACGATGAGGCAAAAAGGTATTTTGCGGACTTCACAGCATTGGTAAGGGACAGTCTAGTTCAGACAGGATTCCCTCCATGCAGGGCCGGCTATATGGCAAGCAACACGAAATGGTGTCAGCCGCTCAGAAAATGGAAAGAATATTTTGCGCACTGGATAAAAGAGCCTGTACCTGACTCGGTACTGAAGTCGCTGATATTTTTTGATCTGAGGCCGCTTCACGGCAAGATCAGCCTGTGTGAAGAGCTGAGCAGTTTTTACATGCCGCTGCTTTCTCAATATAAGATCTTTCTCGGGCATATGGCTAACATGATCGTAAAAAACACACCGCCCGTCGGATTTCTTAAATCATTTGTGGTGGAAAAAAGCGGAGAGCATCGGAATGAGTTCGATCTGAAACTGAAGGGGATCACCCCCCTAAATGATATAATAAGGCTCTTTGCCCTGGAAAACGGCATCAGAATGACCGCCACGCTCGACCGGATAAATGCATTGAAACAGAAGCACCCCGTTGTCAGGGAATATCATGAAGAAATGGCGCATGCCTTTGAATTTATCATGATGCTCAGGATGCATTATCAGTATGAACAGATTAAGGACGGGCACCCTCCAGATAATTTTATCAATCCCGACAAGCTGAGCAACCTGGAGAAAAAGACGATACGGGAGGCTTTTCATCTTATATCTAAGCTCCAGGGGATGGTGATTGAGATGTACAAGCCTTTGATTGTATGATTAAACAGATTCAAAACTACAGGGGCTACCTGTGTGTCTGCCCTGATAAGCGGGAACAAGCAGGGCGCACACACAGGCGCGCCCCTACCGGGTGTAAATGTTTTTATGGCAGAGCGCATATTAATAGTCGAAGATGAAGGGACCCTCAGAGAGTCGCTGAAAAGGGTGCTCTCAAAAGAGGGGTACTCCGTTGATATTGTAAACAGCGCTGAATCTGCACTCAAGAGCATTGAAGGCGGTACGTTCGACCTCATCATAACTGACATCATTCTGCCGGGCATTGATGGGATAGAACTTGTAAGGAGGGTGAGGGACAAGATCCCGGACCAGGCAGTGATCGTTATAACTGCCTATGCCTCTCTGGAAACTGCTGTTGGGGCATTGAGGGCTGGAGCATACGATTATGTTGTGAAGCCGATAATCCACGAAGAGATAAAGAGGACCATCAGGAACGCGTTGAAAGAAAGGGCGCTACGTACAGAAAACCTCATCCTGAAGAAGCAGATAGAAGACAGATATGATTTCGAAAAGATCATAGGGCAAAGCAGTGTCATTACCTCTTTAATAGAAGAGGTGAAGAAAATCGCGGACTCAAAGAGCAACATACTCCTGCTTGGCGAGACAGGGACCGGGAAGGAGTTGTTCGCACGGGCTGTGCATTACAACAGTTCACGACGCGACAAACCTTTTGTGCCCATCAACTGCAGCGCCATCCCTGAGAACCTCCTTGAGTCCGAACTGTTTGGATACGTAAAAGGCGCGTTCACAGGCGCAGTAGGCTCAAAAAGGGGACTTTTTGAAGAAGCGGACGGAGGCACGATCTTTCTTGATGAAATAGCCGACCTGAGCCTTCAGCTTCAGGCAAAACTGCTCCGTGTTATAGATGACCTTGAGATACGGCCTCTCGGCGGGGTGCAGGGCAGAAAGATCGATGTCAGGATCATCACTGCAACGAACAGGGACGTTGCCAGGTCGGTTAAAGAAGGCTCTTTCCGGGAAGACCTGTATTACCGGATCAATGTTGTCACCCTAAAGCTCCCGGCGCTGCGTGAACGGAAAAATGATATCAGCATTCTTTCAAAACACTTTCTTGAAAAGTATTCAAATGAGATCGGCAAACATGTCCAGTCTATTGATCCCGCGACTGAGGTACTTTTAATGAACTATCTGTGGCCCGGCAATGTCAGAGAACTGCAGAACATCATTGAAAGGGCTGTGCTGATATCTGACCGCGAGACTATCCTCCCTGAGCACCTCCCTGAGATGCTTCGCACTTCCACGCCTTTTCCATGTGAGGCTCTGGAGAAAGCACTCACGATAGAGGAATATACCAAGGAATTTATAAAAAGGTACCAGTCAGCCCACAATGAGCAGAAACTGTCGGAGATGCTTGGCATTACCAGAAAGTCTTTATGGGAAAAAAGAAAAAAGTGGGATATTAATAGAAATCAGTAACGTTACTTTTTTTCTCAGTGAGGCATGTGTAGTTACAAAAGGTTACGCAATGAACTTATTGATAAATAAATATTATTTATATTTTTATCCCTCCCTGTTACGATAAGTAATATTGTTTCTCTTTTATCGTTGACCTGCCAATATCAGTATTAAAAAAATCTTTTACTTTCATGAGGTTATTTCATATGAAGCGTTTGCCTCATAAGGCATGTGATTTGCTTTTATTTACCTGCAAGGATCGATAACGCTTAACAAATCAAAAAAGATAAATTATTTAAGTAGTTCAGATCATGACAATTGAAGAGGTCATTGAATTTCTGAGTAAGATACAACCTTTTCAGGAGCTTGACAGTGCTGCTCTGCGAAGCATTGCCGGAGGAGTTATTGTTGAATTTTATCCAAAGGACACCATGATACTGCAGCAGGACGGCCCGCCGAGCGATTTCCTAAGGATAATCAAGAAAGGCGGAGTAAAGGTCTTCATAAAACCCGAGACGGACGAGGAGGTCATTATCGACTACAGGAGCGAGGGAGATTCATTCGGGCTTCTTTCTCTCATCGGCGGAGACAGATCAAGGGCGAATGTACAAACTGTCGAGGACACGATCTGCTATCTCGTCAATAAGGAGACCATTCAAAGGCTTCTCGACAGCAATGCAGCCTTCTCGGAATATTTCCTCAAGTCATTCCTTAATAAGTACATAGACAAAACCTTTCATGAAATGCATAACAAGAGCCTCTTGTACGGCGGCGGGGACAAACTGCTTTTCACAACTCCGGTAGGTGAGCTTGCATCAAAAAATGTGGCGACTGCGCCTCATGAGATATCGATAAAGGACGCAGCCGGGGTGATGTCATCCAGGGGAATAAGTTCCCTCGTACTTATGGACAGCGAAGGACTTCCTTCAGGTATAGTGACAGACCGGGACCTGAGGGACAAGGTTGTTTCAAAAGGCAGGGACATCAGTGAATCGATACAAAGCATTATGAGCGTCCCTCTCATGAAGGTAGAGGCCAGGGATTACTGCTTCGAAGCGCTCCTGAAAATGCTCCGCAATAACATCCACCATCTCCTTGTCGTTGATGAAGGCAGGCTGAAAGGGATAATCACAAACCATGACCTGATGATGCTCCAGGGTACTTCGCCCATTTCAATAGTCAGGGAAATCGAGACCCAGCAGACTGTTGAAGGGCTCATTCCTGTCTCAAGGAAGATAAACAGAATCGTTAATCTACTGCTGAAAGAGGGAGCAAAAGCAAGCAACATAACGAGGATAATTAGCGAGGTGAATGACAGGCTCGTCAGGAAGATAATCGAGATCGCTGAAAGAAAGTTCGGGGAGCCGCCAGTCCCCTACTGCTGGATAGTTTTCGGCAGCGAGGGCAGGAAAGAACAGACCTTCAAGACAGACCAGGACAACGCGATCATCTATGCTGATATCAAGACGGCAAAAGATGAGAGAAAGGTTGAGGGTTACTTTACGGATTTCTCGGCGTTTGTCAGGGATTCTCTGGTCCTGTGCGGCTTTCCCCATTGCCCCGCCGGTTATATGGCAAGCAATCCCAAGTGGCGGCAGCCGTTGAAAACATGGAAAGACTACTTTTCGAAATGGATAAACAACCCGACTCCTGAGGCTCTTCTTTTTTCACTGATATTTTTTGATTTCCGCGTGGTCCATGGCGAGGTAAAGCTTGCCGCCGATCTGAGGAAATATCTGGAAACGCTCTTGAAAGGACAGAACGTATTTTTTGCGCGTATGGCGGGTGTTATCCTCGGCAACCGGCCGCCTCTCGGCTTTTTCAAATCGTTCATCGTTGAAAAAAGCGGCGAGCATAAGGACGCACTGAACCTGAAACTGAGGGGCATAGGCCCCATAGTTGATATGGCACGGCTGTTCGCCCTTGAAAAAGGGGTCCGTGAAACATCAACTCTTGAACGTCTGCATGCCCTTAATGACAAGCATCCGATAGTCATGGAGCTTGGCGAAGAAATTGAACAGGCCTTTGAATTCATCACTCTCCTGAGAATACATCACCAGATAAAACAGATAGAGGCATCTGTTGAACCCGACAATTTTATAAACCCGAGCAACCTGAGCAATCTCGAGAGAAGAACTCTCAAGGAATCCTTTCAGCTTATTATGAAGGTTCAGGATGCGATAGCGGACCTCTACAGGGCAGGCATGGTGACTCAATGATGACTTCATATAAAGAAAGACTGACAGGGTTTTTTACAAAAAACAGAGAGCTGACAGCGCTCTCTATAGAAAATGCAGACTATACGGTAATTGATACAGAGCTCACCGGGCTTGACGTGAAAAAAGACTCTATCGTATCCGTTGGCGCAATAAAAATGAAAGGAGGCAGAATAGACCTTGGTTCTTTGTTTTATCGTTTGATAAATCCTGCAAACGGGATGAACCATGACAGCGTTGTCATTCACGGGATCACCCCTTCGGAAGTGGCGGGGAAGCCGGCCATTGATGTGGTACTGAGCGAGTTTACGGATTTTTGCGGCAGTGATATCATTGTCGGACATTTCATATCGCTCGACATGAATTTCATAAAAAAGGAACTCGGACGCGCGGGCAGGCAAACTTTTAGTAATTCGGTGGTTGACACCCGCGGGGTGTATGAATGGGTAAAAGAAAGTACCGGAGAGTACAGCAGGCACTATGCCGGAAAGCCTCAGGAACTGGATCTCTTTACACTCGCCAGGGAATACGGCATCCCGTTCAGTGAAGGCCACAACGCTTTGAGCGATGCGTTTATTACGGCGCAGCTTTTCCAGAGGTTCCTGAGCATGTTGCCGGGTCTCGGTGTCAGGAGCGCAAGAGATCTCCTGAAGATCGGGAAGCCATGATCGTTTTGTAACCTGCGTAGATGCTGCAGGTATCCCTGAGCAGGTTTCAGGGACTCTGAAACGCCGAACAGGGTTTCGGCATAACAGAACAAAAAACAAAGGAGGTGATGAAGGGGGGGTAAGAAATTTTAATTTAACTTTGGAAATTCATGATTCGGAATTTGAAAGGAGGAGAGAATGGTCGACAAAGCTAAGCTTGAAGCTTACTGGAATGAAAACAAGAAACTGACCTGGATCACCATGATCATCTGGTTCATAGTCACGTATGTATGCGCGTTCTTTGCCGCGGAGCTGAACAGTATCAGGATACTCGGGTTCCCGCTCGGGTATTACATGGGGTCTCAGGGGTCACTTATTGTGTTTGTCATTCTCATATTCAACTACGCCGCAAAGATGAACAAGCTGGACAAGAAATACGGTGTTGAAGAAGAGGAGGAGGAATAAATGGCAAAGGAAAAATCTTCATTTTTGGATAACCTGGGCAGGATATACGGAATGTACACCGGCATATTCATTGCCTTTGTTATTTTACTCGGCATAGCTGAGCAGATGGGACTGTCTCCAAAGTACATCGGCTGGACTTT
>QZKC01000055.1 GCA_003599425.1 Nitrospiraceae bacterium
CCAAAGTGAGGAAGGCTCCCGTTACAAAGAAGGCTGATCCTGTTTCAGTTGCAGTGAAACCCGGCACCGGTGGCGAGGCAGAAATCTACGTCAACGGACAAGCAGTGCAACTTGATTCACTTGTTGATCAGATTCGCGAGATCCGGATCACATCCCCCGACCGCGCGGTCACCCTCGATGGCGACCGGAGGGTCGAATGGGAAGCCGTCGCGCAGGTTATCACAGAACTGCGTCAAGGTGGCATCGAGAACATCGGGATCAAAATGCTCTGTTCTTGTCCTGTCGTCTCCCTGGGTGATCTTTTTTACTGCCTCCTCATGTGAGAAAGATGGTTTATAGACCCGTTTGTTCCGTATCGCGTCGTATTGGTCAACAATACATACTATTCTGCCTTCAAAGGGGATAGCATCACCCTTTAATCCTTTTGGATACCCTGTCCCGTCCCACTTTTCATGATGGTTTAACGCTATCGATGTTGCCATCTGCAGGACAGGATGCCTGGAGCCGGATAATATTCGCTCACCGTTCATCGTATGGGTCTTTATCACCTCGAACTCCTCATGAGTAAGAGCGCCGGGTTTCAGCAGTATGCTGTCAAGTACCCCGATCTTGCCGATATCATGCAGGGGGGCTGCAAACTTAATGGCCTGAATAAAGTCCTCTGGCATGCCGAGCTCCCGTGCAACTATCTCGGAATAAAAACCTATCCTGGAAACATGTTCCATTGCTTCAATGTCCCTGAACTCAGCTACGGTTGTCAGGCGTTTAACCACATCATGGCTGAGGTTTTCCGCATGTTTTTTGGAAATTTCAAGCTCTTCCGTTCTCTTCAACACCATATTTTCGAGATAGCGGTTATAGTCTTCCTTGAGTTTCAGGAAGCTGGTGTGCTGGAGGGCCTTTTTTATTGAATGGTGCAGATAATCCGGGTGAAAAGGTTTGAGTATAAAATCAAACGCACCTTTTTTGATCGCAGCTATCGCGATATTAAGGTCGGCATATCCGGTCATAAGGATAACAGGGAGTTGATGTTTCAGATGGTGTATCTTTTCAAGCAGTTCGATCCCTGAAACCTCTGGCATGACAATATCAGTGAGAACGACGTCGATGTTGTTCTTCTTTACTTTATCAAGAGCCTCTTCTGCCCCTGTACAAGCGATTACCGTAAAATCCGGCTGTTCGCTCAGATTCAAAAAGATAGCGTCGCGGGTATCAGCATCATCATCAACTACCAGAATTATTTTTTTGTCGGCTTTGGACATGATACAGTGATTCTTGTTGTCTTAAAAAGTATAACATAAGTCTTTTATGATTACACCGAATTAAGACAATCATAATTTTTTTCTGAAGCAGGCCATAATTTTAATAACAGTTGTCAGTTTTCAGTTGTTAGTTTTCAGGTTAACAAAAACAGCTTTATTATTAAACCTTAAGACGAGCGGCAATTGCTTTTTTATGTGTATCGTAGCAAAATATTCTCCATGCATGAGGAGATTCATACAGAAGAAATAGCTGTCTTAATAACTGCTCCGAATGAAGATATGGCGGCTGCGATCGCCGGGGCCCTTGTGGAGGCAAAACTCGCAGCGTGCGCAAACATAATGAGAGGCATTCGTTCAATATACGTATGGCAGGGCAGGATAGAAGATGAAACTGAGGTACTTATGATCGTCAAAACACGGAAAGCTCTGTTTGACAGGCTGAAAGCAAAGGTTAAAGAGCTGCACAGTTACGAAGTCCCTGAAATCATCGCCTTGCCGATCATCACAGGGTCAAAAGATTATCTTGCATGGTTAAGGGAGTCAACACAATAAGAATGGCATAGTATGGCAGGGAAAAGCAGATGAAAAAATACATACCGATACCATCAGTGCAAATGTTACAAACAAAAAAAGATACTTTTCAATATATAACATAATGAACTGGGCAAACAATTTTACAGCAGCTATCGGATTATGGATTTTTGAATCTGTCTTGCCCTGTCATCATTGGAACGGAGTACACCATGGATGAAAAACATGCAGAAAACCTTGAAGAGTCTTTAGAGAGTTACAAAAAAAAGATACTTGAGGTCAACAAGGGCTCCCTGATGTGGGACAGGGAACTGATCTTTACTGCGCGGACGCAGATGGGATACGTCGTTGAATTTGATGCAAACCTGCAATGGGGATGTGCGCCTACTGAAACACTTTTAATGAGCGTTGCCGGATGCATGGCCATTGACGTTTTCTATTTCCTGAAAAAAATGAAGGCCGAGGTCAAAGATTTCAGGATAGATTTCACCGGGGTCAGGAGGCCGGAGCCGCCGCAATATTACAAATCCATCGAACTGGTCATAAATATTTCTGGAGAGGGCGTGACACCCAAAAAACTCGACCGCGCGATCTCACTTTCTCAGGACAAATACTGCTCGGTATACAATGCCCTCCGAAAAGATATAGAGGTCAAGGTCAGCTACAATATAGCCGGAGCTTAGCCCCTTTGATTAAGAGTTCAGAAAAGGACAAAAACAGAAATTACTTATAAGTAAAATGGTAATATGCCGTTTGTCGATTATAGAAATCCAGAGCCAGGCTTGCCTTTGGGAGATGTCTGTCTATAACTTCTTGAATACAGAGGGTTAACCCGGAGAAATTCCCAATTCCTTTTTCAGCCAGTTCTGCAGCTTTTCAGTAAGCGGGTACATGCCTCCGATACATTCTGAAGCCGGGCAATTCATGGCCTCTTTCAGGAGGTCTTCAGGCATTTCAGTTACATATGCAACCGTCTTGCTCAAAGGGTCTTTCATGTGCATTATGACAAGTGCCGGCTTGTTATCAACGAGATCAACATAGAGCATGTATCCGTGAGATACATTCACGGTTTCACCAGCAGCGTTCTTTGGATTCAGAAAGATCTTCGGGGTGACATCCCACCTGATGTTCTCAGTAAACTCCTTGCTGGGCTTTAATTTGTCGAGAGTTACTTTTTCCATAGGCTCTATTATATATGATATTTTTTATTTTGGTTGACCCGGGCCCATTACCCCTTCTTCATAACAAGCAGCGGCGCATGATTGGAGGTAAATACCGGGGGGTCATTCTTCAGTATTTCTGAGACCGCCCTGTTTTTCCTGAACTCATTATCGAGGAACCGCCGCACCTGTTTTCTGTTCCACTTTCCGGGATGCAAAAAGTCCGTATAAAGGGAAAGGTCTCCTTCATAAAACTTTCTGTGCCTGAACTTGTCTGCCTCCGGGCTGCTGAGCGGCATATTGAATACGGCAAGGTTTATAAAACTGATCTCTTCTCTGTGTCTGACAACAAACTCAAGGGTCTTTCTTGCCTCTGCAAGCGTCTCCTGCGGTGTGCCAAAGAGAAGATAGACATATGCTGCGATCCCCGCCTTCTTAATCGCCCTTAAAGCTGCTGATGCTGTCTCAAGGTTGATCCCTTTCTGCATCCTGTCAAGCACCCCCTGATCCCCGGATTCGAGCCCAAGTTTCAGCATCACACATCCTGACTTTCTCAAGGCCCTGCAAAAATCAGTATCCGTCAACAGCTTGCTGATGCGGGTGAAACCATACCAGGGGACATGCAATGGGCTCTCCGCAAGTCTCTTCAGGAGAGCCGGGCTCATTGAGCTGTCCAGAAAATGGATTAAGACAGGATTTGTCTGTGCGATCAGGATATCAAGGGAGCTCTTCACATTGTCAACCGGCACTGGTATATAGGGATTATCTTCTGCCTTTTCCGGACAGAAAGAGCATTTGTTCCAGTTGCATCCGCCTGAAGCGCTGTATGGAAGGACCAAGCCGGGAGACAGGTAATCACTTAATGGCAAGAAATCATAATGCGGCGTGAAGTGTTCAGCCTGAATATCTTTAACCCCCAAGATTGAGAGCAGCCTCTTTTCCCCTGGCCCTGCAACGAGATGATCAACGAGCCCATGAAAAGGATTGCTCCAGCCAGGATTTTTCATCCATGAAGTGACAAGTCCACCGCCAAGGACTATGGCCAGGCCGGGGAGCTCTTTCCTCATGAAACCGATCATTGCAAACGTGCAAAGAGCCTGGCTCAGATAATTCAGTGAAAACCCGGCAACAGAAAAATTATTTTTCTGGGCAAGTCCCAGGAATCTTTTTTTAAAATACGGATAAAAAGGATTCATCTCCGGCATTTCAGCAGCCCTCAGAAGATCTGCGCTCTTCAGTGGTGAAAATTCATCATGATGATAATCCGCAAGGCTCAGTGCGGCCACATTATTCACGGACATCCTGAGAGCGCGGTTCAGGTCCATCACAACTCGCCTGTAACGGTCGGTGTGATGATAGATGCCCCAGTCTTTTATCAGGCCTTGATTCCTGGAAAGATTGCGGAATGCCCGGACAGTCCAACGGTCTGTAGCACCGGAACCGTTTGACTGTACATTGTTCAGTACAAAAAGAAGCGCTTCAATATTTGCATCAAGGACTTCATGCCTGATGTTGTGCTGTTTGAGAGCGCCTGAAAGCCTTGCCAACCCGGCAGGCGGCTCACAGGGTTTTGAAACCGGGGGATGGATTAGAAGCATAGAGTGATAGTGTTATGATTTCCAAGTATCAGTTACTCTTATCAATAAACGCATCGCGTAATAACTTGCTCTGTCTCTCAAAAGCCTGTCTGGGATTTTTGGGGTCTTTCATGAGAGATATCTCCTGCGTTATGAGCCGTGCAAGATTGAGGACGTGAGTATCTACTTTGGAAGACTCGCGTTTATAAAGCGGATGGTCCCTGTTTATATAAATCGTTGTCTCTTCCGAAAATACCTCTGGGCCGTCTTCTCCAAAACTGTCGACACATACCGAAACGCCTATGTCGCCGAATTTAATTCTCTTGATAACAGCATTAGGCGTCAGTTGTTTTACCTTCGGTTTCTTTTTTCGCTTCTTTTTCGGCTGCACTGTTTTAACAGTATCAGCATCTTGAACTGTTTGTATGGTTTGACCGGTCTCTCGTTTCTTCATAGCTGCGCTGCCGATGCCTTTTGTTTCATCACCAACCGGAAACGCTCCGAACGGGGACAGATCAGGATTTGCAGCCAATGCTTTATATATTTTCTGAAGTGCCTCCTTTAAAGCGCGGCTGACCTTCATTCCTTCTTTTTTACCTGCCAGTCTCTGAAGCGTGATTTTGACATTGCCCATGACGCGTTCCATAACATTTTGAAGTGCCGCATATTCAGGGGAATCTTTTATGAAACCGGTCCTGTCGCTCGTAATCGGCAGAAAATCCGCATTGACCTCGCCTGCTATTCGAGACATCGCTTTTCCCCATGTCTCCATGCCGAAAAACTCGCGCCTTACTGTTACCTGTTTTACCTTTATTTCTATCCCAAGATCTTTTGTTGAAGAAGCGGTCTCAGGAAGTATAATGATCTCTCCGGTAACAGGCCCGAAAGACGTCCCTTCAAGGAAAGGGATCCTGTGCCCAGTAAGGCTTCTCGGTGTAATGGTGTGTCCATTGAGTCTTACTCTGAAATGAGGCGCCTTGAGCGGGGTCCCTTCGATGATCCTGACTTCAATATCTTTTGGATCGAACTTCTTTGTCATGCCTCCGAGAAGGACCGTTGTGCCGTCCATATTCCTAAAATCTGGCGGAAGAATCTCAAGCGGCAATTGCCACACATCCTTTGATCTTTCCCATTCCTCCTTGTCGAATGTAACTCGCCCGACAAAATCACCGCTTTTCGTTATTACCTCAAACCTCTTACCTGCGGAGAGAGTTGCGAATTTCCCTATGCCAAACTGCCCGATCCTGTCTCTCTTGTAAATTGGAGATTTTGGCGAATAGAGTTTTTGCTGAGAACCGATATTGAAATACTGCTTAAGCCCATCCTTGTCCATTCCTGCTCCATTGTCCCTGATTTCAATAGTATCTTCTCCTACAAGGATCTCAACCAGCGTTGCATCCGCGTCATAGGCGTTGTTTACAATCTCACGTACAAACTCAATACTTTCGGTATAGAGTCTTTCACCAATAGTGATGATATGGCTTTTATCTATGGTTAAGGGGATGAATTCGTGGCTGCTCATGGTTACCTAATTTAATATGCTATTAACGCGCAGGGTAAGTCTCAGAAACTGTTTCAAGAATCAACTCAGCTATTAATTCATCATCGCTTCTAATGTTATATATTCCACTGTGGGATGGGTCATTTTCTGAAGGGTCATGGAGGATTTCGAGCTTTCGATTATTGGGGCTTTCCGTTAGTACTTTTTCACACACTTCACCAACATTTAAGACAGCTATCTTTCCTTTCGCTTTTATAATTAATTTTTTAGCCGAATAAGCTTTGCGAAGCTCAGCAATTTCATCCTCTCTGTTTAAGCATCTGAAATATTCTAACCAATTTATAGATAAACTCTTATCAACAGCTCTCAACATGAAAGCGGTAGCCTGAATTTCTCCTTCAGGAGCATGTATGGGGCTGCAATATCTGGCAACATGATCTTGATCAGGTATTTTGTCACCTTTCATTCAAAAATCCAATCTAAATCCCCATCTGGTGATAACTCATCCATAAGAATATCAGTTGTTGCTATTCCGGAAAATCGGACTTGCTTTTCTGGATGGCTCTTATTAGGTTTGAATATAACAAAGCAAGCATCTCCATTTGGTAAAAAATGGACACTGAATACACGTTTCTGTTCACCTCTCCAAGAAGCATAAATATTATATTCTGGAGTTAATGAAATTGATGGACACTTAAGATTGGCATGCAATAGAAGAAAAAAATAAAAATAACGAAGAGAACCAGCAGCTATACCAAGGCTGTCAGGGTCTTCTTCCTTTGCATCATTTAATAAAGTAAAAAGTCGGTCACTTAATTTCCCACGAAAAGGAATAGACCACGTAGTTCTAATCCGGGAAATCAATCTTCGCGTTTCTTCCTCTTCAGTATCAAGAAAATCCTCCTGTGTAAAGGGATTTCCTTTCTCAGACCAATTAGAAACCTCACTGGGCTCCCGGTTTACAGATAAAGCAATCAAGTAACGCTTTGGTTGAAGAATTGGGCTTGGAATTTGTTGAATCAAGATATTCCATGTTCCTGAAGATGGTTGACCAATGGGGGAGTCAGTAAGAAATTCGTCGCTATATGCTGTGCTGGTTTTACGGGTAAAACCGTTTTTTTGTATAACCAGTTCGGTCATTATTTTTCTCGCTCCCAAATTTTTTGAATTTCGGAAGTTGTTAAGTCAGTAAAGCCGCAAACTATCCATTCATGTGCAGTATCAAACCATTCTCGAATAGCTTTTTTGCTCTCCAATCCTCCTATACTTCGTGCAGTCAATTCAAGCACAAATAAAGGAACTTTATCCTCAGTTCTTGTAGCCTGTTTTAAATTAACTACCATTTGCCCTTTTTTCTCCGGGAGCAAGAATTCAGCCTTCCAGGTAATTTTATCAGGACTTGGCAAAAAGCGTTCAGATGATTGTTTCCAAATAAAATCCGAAAATATATTTGAGAGATCATCAATTGTATCCCATCCTTGTCCCTTGGGAATATGATTAATATAGCTGAGTTCAAGCTCGATTGGTTGAAGCTCACCTAACTCATATTCATTAAAATATTGTTCAATAATATTCAATATGCTTTCGAAATTATTAATTACATGGGAATATCGAGGGTATTCACTTTGCCTGCGTCGCCAATTGTAATAGAACCGATCAAGTTGAAATTGAATCAATTGGTCATCAGATTCACTTATAAACCATACCCGTGGAAGGAGTAGCCCTGTTGTCATATCAACATGAATTTCACCTTTTGCTGTTGCCACAGGGGCAGCGTGTTGAATAATCGGGTAGTCTTTACGAAATTTATCCCATAAAAGACCCACATGCGTAATACGAAACTTATCTGGAACATGAAACCGCATCCCGCAGACAACTTCGTTTATCGGCGGATTCTTATAGCCTGGAAGGTCTACTTTTTTTAGGCCCACGTTGGGAATTGTATGGCTCATAAAAAATTTTCTTTCTTTTTATTTAGAAAAAGCTACTATGAATATATAAGAAATACCGTTCTACGTCAAGCTAAGACATAGCGTTTTAAGGTTTCAATAAAAAACAAATAAGCAAATTTTGAGTTAAAAATCACTGAAAAGAATACTTTCAGCATCTTGATGTTTGAATATTTAAAAGAAATCTGCACACATGAATTAGAAGGAAAATAGATCTTAGCCAGTAGTATAAAATGACTACATAACATAAAAATCTGCACATAAAATTGCTATAATACAGTATATTATAGCCAAGTTTAATAATATATTTAATTGCGAGTACACGGTTTGAACCACTCATCCTCATCGTGTGCTCTGTAGTTCACAATTCATATGGAAAGCAAAAAAATAAGACAACTGTTTTTGGACTTTTTCAGGGGAAAAGGGCATGAGGTTGTACCGAGTTCTGCCCTTCTGCCCAAGGACGACCCGACGCTTCTTTTTACGAATGCCGGAATGGTCCAGTTCAAATCAGTGTTCCTCGGAGAAGAGTCAAGGCCCTACAAGAAGGCCGTGACAGTGCAGAAATGCCTCAGGGCCGGAGGGAAGCACAATGACCTCGAAAACGTGGGCAGGACTGCACGTCACCATACATTTTTTGAAATGCTCGGGAACTTTTCCTTTGGCAACTATTTCAAGAAAGAGGCTGCGGAGTGGGCCTGGGAATTACTGACTGAACGGATGAAGCTCCCGGCGAACAAGCTCTATATTACTGTCTATGAAAAAGATGATGAAGCTGAGGAGATATGGAAAAACCATGTCGGCATCCCTAAAGAGAGAATTTATCGCCTCGGCGAAAAGGACAACTTCTGGCAGATGGGCGACACTGGCCCATGCGGCCCTTGTTCCGAGATATTGATCGACCAGGGAGAAGCATTGAGCTGCGGCAAACCAACATGCACGATCGGCTGCGACTGCGACAGGTACCTTGAGATATGGAATCTCGTGTTCATGCAGTTCAACAGGGACTCATCAGGCAGCCTTACCCCGCTTCCAAAGCCGAGCATTGATACCGGCATGGGTCTTGAGAGATTGTCCGCGGTGCTTCAGGGCAAGCATAATAATTTCGACACAGACCTTTTCAGGCCGATAATAAAAACTGTTGAGAACATCTCAGGGAAAAAATACGGCCTTGCTCCTGCAAATGATGTATCCATGCGGGTGATTGCCGACCACATCAGGTCCGCGGCCTTTGTCATTGCAGAGGGACTGTTCCCCTCAAACGAAGGCAGGGGATATGTGCTGAGGAGGATCGTCAGGAGGGCTGCACGGCATGGTTTCATGCTTGGGATCGGGGCGCCGTTCCTTTACAATGTGCTGGATACGGTCTATGAAATAATGTCTGAACCATATCCTGAACTTCTTGAGAATGTCGAGAGAAGCAAAAAGATACTTAAGCTGGAAGAGGAGAGGTTTGCGCATACCCTTTCCTCAGGAATGGACATTCTGAACAAACTGATCAGTGAGCTGAAGGCTTCGGGCAAAGATACGATCCCTGGAGCAGAGCTTTTCAAATTATATGACACCTATGGATTCCCTGTAGACCTTGCGCAGGACATTGCTGAAGACAATAAGTTCAAGACAGACCTGAAAGGGTTCAATGAGGAAATGGAACTCCAGAAAACGCGGGCGCGGGCTTCATGGGTCGGCGAAGAAGAGGTTGCAGGCGTTTACCGCGAGGTCAAGAAAGAGTTCGGGGCCACCACGTTCCTCGGCTATGAAACGCTAACTTCAGACAGCAAAGTAAATGCAATAATTAAAAGCGGATCTCGCACTGATGAAGCAGGTGAGGGTGATGAGGTCGAATTGATCCTCGATGCATCTCCCTTCTATGGGGAATCAGGCGGGCAGGTCGGTGATAAGGGGACTATCCGCGCAGAAGGGCTGAAGGCGGAAGTGCTGGACACTAAGAAATTCAGTGATATACTTATTCATAATGCCGTAGTGAAAAAAGGGATTATCAGGAAAGGCATGACAGTCTCTGCCGCGGTTGATGAAGCGAGGAGAAAAGCGGTCATGCGCAATCATACGGCAACGCACATATTGCATGCAGCATTAAAGGCAGTGCTCGGAGATCATATCAAACAGGCCGGTTCTCTCGTGGCGCCTGACAGGCTCAGATTCGACTTCACTCATTTTTATGCGATGGACGAAAGAGAGATCCATGAAGTGGAAGACATGGTGAACGAACAGATATTCAGAAATCTGCCGGTGAATAAATCAACTGCAAACCTTGACGAAGCGATTTCAAGAGGGGTCACGGCCCTCTTTGGTGAAAAATACGGGGAGACCGTGAGGGTGGTGCAGACCGGGACTTTTTCCGCGGAGTTGTGCGGCGGAACGCACAGTGATGCAACAGGCGAGATAGGACTGTTCAAGATCGTCTCGGAAGGAAGCGTTGCCGCTGGGATACGGAGGATCGAGGCCATTACAGGCTACCTGGCAATTGAGTTTTATAAGGAGCGGGAGAATGTACTAAAAAAGACTGCTGCATTGCTGAAAGTACCTGAGCAAAAAGTCCCTGAACGGGTGGAAAAGATCATCAGTGAACTGAAACAGCACGAGAAAGAGCTCGACAGGTTCAAACAGAAGGCTGCAAAAGGCAAAGTAGAATCCATCCTCGAAAACATCACATCCATTGATTCAATTAAGGTGCTTGCGCATAAAATAGACGGGCTTGATATGAAGACATTGCGCGACCTTACGGACACCCTGAAAAACAAAATCGGTTCCGGGATTATCATTCTTGGTTCTACGCACGACGGCCAGGCATACTACGTCTCTGCAGTCACGAAAGACCTGGCTTCACGATTTCATGCAGGTGAAATCCTGAAACAGGTCACCGGCGGAAAGGGCGGCGGAAGGCCTGACATGGCACAGGGAGGGACCAAAGACGTGGAAGGCATGGACAAAGCGATCAAATCGGTAGTTGATATTATCAGAGAGCAGGTAAAAAAGTAGATGTTGAGAAGGCACACAGTGACAAAGGCGCAAAGGCACAAAGACAAGGCTGGAGAAGGATTTCTATACTACACCTTTAAAAAAAGACTTCGAATCTTATCGAATAATTATGTCTATAAAATGAAAAGACGAAATGTAAGCAATTCTGTCGATTATAGAAATCCGGAGCCAGCTTGCCTTTGTGAGATTTGAACATCTTAAATATTTTTTAAGATTTTTGATGATTTATAACATAAACTTTTAATGAGGAGGGAATTATGACTATTAATGATCTCATGCATAAAGCATTGATGGCAGGGCTCGGAGTTCCGGAAAAGCTGAAAGACCTCATCGATGACCTGGTCAAAAAAGGTGAGTTGAGCGAGTCGCAGGGGGCAAAACTTGTGAAGGAATGGTCTGACAAGGCAAGCAAGACCGGCGATGACCTTAATAAGGGACTGACAGATTTCGTAAACAAGACCCTCGAAAAGATGAACATCCCTACAAGGGACGAGGTGGAAAAACTTGAAAGGAAAATTACGGCCCTTTCAGCGCGCGTGAAGAAGCTTGAAGGCTCTATAGGAGCAGCCGACTAAAGCAGGGATAATTAATGCTGCATTCTAATATAAACGCATTAAGTATGTTGACATAGATATTTCGTGTTGTCATTCCCGCGCAGGCGGGAATCCAGTTTTATTAATATGTTTCTGGATTGCTGCTTTCGCAGGAATAACGACAAATGTAACATCATTAACTTCTTTCGTATTTATATTTAATGAAACAATAAGGTTACATGGCGATAACAGATCTCATCAAATACTGGCAGACCTACAAAAACTTAAAGCGGATAAGGCACATCGTCAATGTATTCCTCAGGCACGGTTTTGGTCAATTCATTGAGCAGGCGAATCTTCAGCGTTTCCTTCCCCTGAGTAAACGTTTAAAATTTTTCAGGCGCTGGGAAAGCGTTGAGAAGCACACTATCCCTGAACGGCTGAGAATGGCGTTCAGCGAATTGGGGCCCTCTTTTATCAAGCTTGCACAGATACTCTCCTCGCGGCCTGACCTTATCACTGCTGAATATGCTGATGAATTTAAAAAACTCCAGGATAAGGTGCCGCCTTTTCCATCTGAAAAGGCAGTTCAGATCATTGAATCCGAACTCGAATTAAATCTGGAAGATATCTTTCTGGATTTTCAGGAGATCCCTGTTGCTGCGGCCTCGATCGCGCAGGTCCATCATGCAACCCTCTGCAGCGGTGAAAAAATTATCGTCAAGGTGCAGCGGCCCGATATCAGGCAGATCATACAGGACGATATAACCATTTTAGGCGCCATAGCCCGTCTCATGGTGAAATATATTCCGGAGAGCAAGCTCTTTGACCCGGAAGGAATAGTTAATGAATTCTCCAGGGCCGTGAGAAAAGAACTGGACTTTATAACTGAAGCAAAAAATGCCCAGCGCTTCAAGAGGAATTTCACGGGAATTGATGAAGTCTGCATCCCAACCGTCTATTCCCACCTGCTGTCAGAGAAGGTTCTTGTCATGGAAAGACTGGAGGGAGTGAGAATAGACAATATCCCCGCTATCGACGCCCTCGGAATAGACAGGCGCGAGCTCGCACAAAAAGGTGTGAACGTGTATTTCAAGATGATCTTTGAGGACGGGTTCTTTCACGCGGACCCTCATCCGGGAAACATCTTTGTGCTCCAGGACGGCAGGATAGGTATTATGGATTTCGGGATTGTGGGATGGCTGACGCCGGATCTCATGGAGAATATAGCGAGGGCCTTCCTCGCTCTGTATAACAGAAAGTTTGATGACCTTATCGACCAGTACATAGATTTGGGCCTCGTCTCAAGCGATATCGATCTTGAGGAGTTCAAACGTGACCTAAAAGCAGACCTTGTTGAGATTCTGGAGCCGCTGTATGACGCTACCATCTCTGAAGTAAACTTTCCGGAATACCTCGATCTGATGACACATTTAGTCATCAAACACGGGCTCAAGATCCCTTCTGAGCTGACGCTCATAAATAAAACCATCCTGATACTCGACAACATCGGCAGGCAGCTCGACCCTAAATTCAACGCCGTGACAGCGGCAGCGCCATACGCTACCAAGCTGATAAAGAAACGCTTCAGTCCTCAAAATATATTTGACAGGGCCCGGGAAAGCCTCACAGACATGAGCCGCATACTCATTGATACGCCAAAGCAGGTGAACAGACTATTGAGAAAATCCCTCAGAGATGAAGTGGGCATTCACATTAATCCAATCGGGATGGACAAGCTGATAAAGGACATTGACCGTTCAAGCAACCGCCTTGCCTTCAGCATCGTCGTTGCCGCTATTATTGTGGGGTCCTCCGTGCTCATTCACTCTGATATCGGCGGCAGGGTCCTGGGCATGCCTGTAATCGGAGCAGCAGGGTTTCTTGTCGCTTTCCTGCTCGGCATAAGACTGCTGATATCGATCATTAAATCGGGAAGATTATGATTAGGAATAAAGGCGCAGAGACACCGGGGAGCAACGGCACAAAGAGAAACAAAAACTTTGTGCCTCTAAGCCATTGTCCCTTTGAACCATGATTAATTTCAGGAGGAGAAAGTATGTCAATAGAAGAACTGAAAAAACAATGTGACACAGAGTTCGGCAACATAGACAAGATCATGGAAGAGCTTTTTACTCTTTACAGGCCTGATAAAGCCGAGTATCCGCTTGGCGAGCAGGCTGCGATCGCTGCCTTCCTTGTGAACATCTATAGCGGAGCTGAAAGGATACTGAAGCAGATGCTGCTCTTTGACAAGCTCGATGTGCAGGACTCGCCGGAGTGGCATGAAAAAGTGCTCAGAAAATCCAGCGAGATAGGAATCCTCCCGCCTGAGCTTTTCCAGGTACTTTCAAACTACCTTGCTTTCCGGAACTATTTTATCTATAACTACATCTTCAACATAAAATGGGAGAACATGAAGGCCCTTGTTGACGCCCTGCATGACGTAGTAGCGAAATTCAAGACAGAGGTGAATGATTATATACAGACGATTTAAAGACAAGTTGCGGAGATTCTTTTGAAATTTGTCTTTTTGCTCTATTGCACTTTTGCTCTTCTGCGCTAAATTCTTCTTGCTGTTTAACACAAGTTTGCTTAAAATTATGCATAGTTTATCATTGGGGGCGTACTATGCGAATAAATCCTCAGAGACACGTCATCATCGATGTTGAAACAACCGGGTTTGCGCCACATAGAGGGGACAGTTGCCACTAAACTTATCCATAAGAAAGGGGACAATATGGAAACACATTTGGCGGTTTTTAAAGGCAGGAAGATTAGGAAGACGTTGCATAACAATGAGTGGTGGTTTGTTGTTGAGGATGTTGTTTTGGCTCTTATTGATTCTACTGATCCGAAACAGTACATCCAGCGAATGAAACATCGTGATCCTGAGCTTGCAAAAGGGTGGGTACAAATTGTACATACCCTTTCAGTCGATACATCCGGTGGCTCACAGCGGATGATCTGCGCCAATACAGAAGGCATCTTCCGCATCATCCAGTCCATTCCTTCACCCAAAGCTGAACCATTCAAACGCTGGCTTGCCAAAGTTGGTTATGAACGAGTGCAGGAGATTGAAGACCCGGAATTAGGCACAAAGAGGACAAGGGCTTTATACAAGGCAAAAGGTTATTCGGACGATTGGATAGAGAAGCGGATGCGCGGCATTGCCATCAGGGAAGAGCTGACAGATGAATGGAAGAAGAGAGAAGTGAAAGAGAAAAAGGAATATGAGATACTTACTGCCGAAATTGCAAAGGCCGCATTCGGCATTACACCGGATGCTCACAAGAAACTCAAGGGCTTGAAACGTGAGAATCTCCGTGACCACATGACCGACCTTGAGCTGATATTCTCAATGCTTGGAGAGGCGGCGACAACTGAGATAACGCGGGTCGATGATGCAAAAGGGTTTTATGAGAGCAAACACTCTGCTCGGAAAGGCGGCGAGGTTGCGGGCAAGGCGCGGGAAGACCTTGAAAAGAAAACCGGCAGGCGGGTTGTCTCACGTGAGAATTATCTGACTGAACCGGAGAGCCGGAAGAGGTTGGAGAGGAAGAAGTAAGAGGAGGAAAGGATTGCTATGGGACATGAAGCAAAGAAAACCGAACATTCCGGCGCCAAGAAAGGCTTCGGCGCTTACTGGGGTAGGAAGGTTGCGGCCAAGAAGGAGTCGAACAGGAAAAGACGGGAGAATGATAAGGGAAGTGTAGGAGAGCAGAAAGAAAGGTAAGCTTTGACAGATTATTTTGCACATAGTAAGAATAAGGTTCGCAAGAAACATCTCCTTGCGGACCATTTAACATCCGTCGGCAATATCGTACGCTGTTTCTCCGAAGGATTGGCTTGGCAAGAAGAAGTAGTCTTGGCAGGATTACTACACGATGCTGGTAAATATGGCGATTTGTTTCAGGCCAGATTACGAGGCGAAGCTCAAGGAATCGATCATTGGTCATTAGGCGCTTGGTTAGCACTCGAACATAAAGCTGTGGCGGCTGCACTCGCTATACAAGGGCATCATATCGGATTACAAAATCTCAGCAAAGACCATTTGAAATCTCTTAATCCAAAGCAACTTGCAATAAATCATCCGCTTCAATTGAGATTGAGTGAGGGCAATCTTGATGTTCTGAAATCTCGCCTGACTGATGATGGATTGACACCACAAATTAACCATACATTATTGGGCAACGAATTAAAGAGCACCGTGAGTACCATGCTGGATGTCCGTATGATATTTTCTGCTCTGACCGATGCAGACTTTCTGGATACAGAGGCGCATTTTAAAGATTGTGTAGAAGGAAAACGATACCGTTCATCGGGGCCAGATTTACAAAGGGAACATGCACTGGAGATACTGCTTGAGCATATAAAAGAATTGCAAGCGCAAACACAAGCCGCCCCGGAAGTTACCGATGTGCGCGCCTCACTTATTAATAACTGTCTGAAAGCAGCAGAGTCAGCGGCAGGCTTGTTTACCCTTACAGCTCCAACCGGCAGTGGGAAGACATTGGCAATGCTGGCATTTGCCTTAAAGCATGCTATAGAGAGGCAATTGAGACGTGTTGTCATAGTGCTTCCATATCTCTCAATCATTGAACAGACCTCGGCTATTTATCGGGGGATCTTCGAATCTCATTTCGGTCAAAATTATGTCTTGGAACACCACTCACTTGCTGGGATTGGTGTTGAAAAAACTGATTCTGACAGCGAAAGCAAACCCGGAGAACAGGAGACTGCTGAAAGACAAAGACGGTTGCTTGCTGAAAATTGGGATGCCCCTTTGATTATAACTACGAGCGTCCAGATGCTGGAATCGCTCTTTTCAAACCGTCCATCTGCATGCAGAAAACTTCATAGACTAGCCCAGTCTGTAATATTTTTTGATGAAGTGCAAACTCTGCCTGCAAGTCTTGCAGTGCCGACTCTTGCGGCATTATCTCATCTTGCATATGGCTATGGCTCAAGTGTAGTGTTCTCAACCGCTACTCAACCGGCTTTTGAGCATTTGCATGAAACCGTTAAGTCTCATTGTACAACTGGCTGGCAGCCGCAGCGAATTGTTTCTGAGCCGCAAACCCTCTTTGCCAAGATGAAACGCACACAAGTTTCATGGGCTAGTCCGGACAAAGGTACAAGCTGGGATGAACTGGCGAGACACATAAAGAACCAGAACTATCCCCAGGTGTTGTGCATTGTAAACAAAAAAAACCATGCCAAAACACTATGGGAAAATATCGGGAAAGATGCGTTTCATCTATCAACAAACCTCTGTCCCGCACATCGCAGAACTGTATTGGATACAGTTTGTAACCGGCTTCTTAACGAAGAACCTGTACAGCTTGTTGCAACTCAATGTATCGAGGCAGGCGTAGATGTGGATTTCCCGGTTGTCTACCGCGCATATGCGCCTCTTGAGGCCATTATTCAGGCGGCTGGCAGATGCAATCGCGAGGGCAGACGAGAAACTCTCGGAAAGGTTTATGTATTTCAGCCTTTGATTGAAGGTAATGAAAATGAGTTTCCAGATAGTAGCTATGGGCAAGCAGCGCAAATTACAAAGATGCTGTTCAGGCGGCATGGAGCGGATAAAATGCACATCGATGATCCGGATTTTATAGCAGCTTATTACCGTGAACTATACGATATCAGCAAGCCGGAAGCGATGAAAAAAACCAAGCAACTATTAGAGTATGTCACTGCTGGAAGTTTTCCTGATATAGCAAAAGAGTATCGCTTGATAAAACAGGATGCTATCAATGTGCTTGTGCCATACCAAGCTCACATTGAAGAATTTAATAAGCTAAACGATGAAGGTAACACAATCGGGCTGACTTCTGAGTGGATTAGACGCGCCCGGCCGTTCACTGTCAGCATTTATCGTCCTAAACAAGATAGTCCTATATGGGATTCGCTTATTCCCGTCAAAGTTGCCGGGCGAAAAGATCGGGAACAAAACGATTGGTTCATTTATATTAAGAAAGAAGATTACCACCCCGTGTTGGGACTGATCCCATCAGGATCATTAAATACTTGGATTGGATGAAAGGAGGAAAAGTTATGCGAGGCAATACTCATTGTCTTGAGGTGTGGGGAGATTTTGCCTGTTTCACACGTCCGGAAATGAAAGTGGAGCGTTTCAGTTATCCCGTCATCACGCCTTCTGCGGCGCGAGGGATATTTGATGCTATCTACTGGAAAAGGTCTTATAGTTTCTATTGGCAGGTTGAAAGGGTTGAAATTCTTTCACCGCCGCAATATATCGCTTTACGGCGTAATGAGGTAAAAGACAAAGTCCCAAGCGAACGTACAATACTTTCCTGGAGAAATGGAAAGACTGAAATAGAGCCCTTGTGGGCAGATGGTGACCGTGACACACTTGGCACCGACCAAAAGGGGCGCACACAGCGGCAGACGATGGCATTGAAGGATGTTCGCTATCGCATTTATGCCCATCTTGTCTTTCGTGGTAATGACCAGAATCCAAAAACCTTTGATTCTCAATTTGAACGTCTTGCCGGTCACGGCAAGTGTTTCTACCAGCCGTATTTCGGCTGCCGGGAATTCCCGGCGTACTATGCATTAGTAAGCGACAAAACACAGCTTCACCCTCCGATTGCTTTAGACTTAGACCTCGGCTGGATGCTCTACGATGTATTTGACCTTAGTCATACTAATGATGAGAATGCTCCGCCGCGCATCAGCGTATTTCATGCGCGCATTTCAAAAGGAGAGATGAAGGTGCCGGAATACAACGATCCAGACATTAAAAAAGTAGAGGAGGTGCCGCATGCTTGATGCCGTTCTGAAAAAAGCAGGAATAACGGAACCTGGATTCACACATAAGACTGTAAAATGGGCAATTACGTTTACAAGTCAAGGAAGCTATACCGGAGTGGTTCCTCTTTCAGAAGGGAAAGGACGGGAGTATCCTTGCTGCCCTAACCTCAGCCAGCCTGAATTAGTAGGTGGCGACGATGCACGTTCTCACTTTCTGACAGAAAGTTTGTCAACGATAGCGCTTTACTGGAAAGATGAGTTGGAACAAAAAGATCAGGAGAAGTCTTGTGCAAAGCATAAATATTTCTGTAGGTTATTGAAAGATGCCTCGCAAGTTATGCCGTGTCTTTCAATTGCTGGAAAGATACTGACTGACGAAAATATTATTGTAGATATTCACACTGATCTGAAACACCAAAAAGCTAAGCCCACGGATGCTGCAACATTTATAATTGACGGCGTAAATCCGCTTGAACAAGATGACTGGCATGACTGGTGGCGTGAGTTTAGAGAGAGCATTAAGAAACCTAAAGACACTTTTTTAAAGATGCGTTGTATAGCTACAGGCAAGCTTATTGAGCCAGTCTTGACGCATCCAGTAAAAATCAAAGGATTAACTGGTGTTGGCGGGTTAGGCACTGGCGATGTTCTGGTGGGTTTCGATAAGCAAGCATTTCAATCGTATGGTCTGGAGCAGGCAGCCAATGCAGCCATGTCTGAGGAAACAGCTACGGCATATGCAGAAACATTGAATCAGTTAATCAAAGATAAAGGGATAAAACTCGGCAGTACGCTTTCCACTTACTGGTTTCTTGAGGCTGTTCCTGTCGAGGATGATCCATTCCCATGGCTTATTGAGCCACCGGTACAGACTCAGGTTTCTGCTGAGTTGAAGGCGCGGGATCTGCTCAAAGCAATACATGAAGGGAAACGCCCTGATCTTTCAAATAACCGATATATGGCCTTGATATTATCCGGAGCTGTTGGGCGGGTCATGGTGCGTGAGATAATAGCAGGATCATTTGAAAACCTTGTATCTAATATTGACCGCTGGTTCAGCCACCTGTCCATTGTCAACCGTGAAGGCAATGGGCTTGCGTCACAACCAAAATTCTTTTCGGTTGTGAACGCGATTGAGTTTTTATCCAAGGATGGCAAGATTCTTAGGAATATAGATGATGTGCCGCCTCCTTTGATACATGAGTTATGGCGGTCCGCTGTTACCGGCAGTCATATTCCTTCATCGGCAATGAGCCGTACACTTATGCGAATCAGGTCGGATATCGTTTCAGATATGCCACCGCTGGAAACACGCTTTTCAATCATAAAATCTTATTTACTAAGGAAAGGAGATAAAGACATGCAACCATACTTAAATCCCGATCACCCTCACCCAGCCTACCACTGCGGAAGACTGCTTGCAGTATTTGCCCGCTTGCAACGTACTGCGCTTGGAGATGTCGGTGCAGGAGTTGTACAGCGTTATTACACTGCTGCAAGTCAGACGCCGGGACTAATACTCGGACGCCTTACTGCCAACGCTAAGAATCATCTTGCCAAACTTGAAGGAGGCCTTGCCTATTGGTTTGAGGATCTCATCGCCGATGTGATGAGCTGTATTAAAGACACAGTGCCTCGCACTCTGACGCTTGAGGAGCAGAGCCTATTTGCACTCGGGTACTATCAGCAACTTGCGTCACTCAACGCAGGCAAAGGCGGGAAGAAGAAAGATACCGAAAATAATAATCTTAATAATGAGGAGGAGAACAAATGAGTATTCAAAACCGTTATGAATTCCTTTATCTGTTTGACTGTGAAAGTGGTAATCCTAATGGAGACCCTGACGCAGGTAATGCGCCGCGCATAGACCCGGAAGATATGCGGGGGCTGGTGTCTGATGTAGCTTTAAAACGCAGGGTGAGAAATTATGTGCAAGCAGCGCGCGGTAATATAGCCCCGAATGCTATTTTTATCGAACATGCGACAAATCTGAACCGACCGATTGTTAAAGCTCATGAGGAAACCGGCGGCGTTCCTGAAAAAGGCGCATCAAAAGATAAAGTCCGTCAAGCCCGTGAGTGGATGTTCAGGACTTTCTACGATGTGCGTGCATTTGGAGCAGTTATGAGTACAGGTCCAAATGCAGGTCAGGTGCGTGGACCCGTTCAATTTTCCTTTGCTAAATCACTTGACCCTGTTCTGCCGCTTGATATTTCTATTACACGAATGGCTGTTGCAGAAGATGTAAAGGGAGCCAAGACTTCGGAGGATTACCTTAAATGGGAGAATGAACAGCCGGAAGATAAACTCCGCACAATGGGACGTAAAAATCTTATTCCATATGGGCTTTATATAGGAAAAGGTTTTATAAGTGCCAACCTTGCGGACACAGCGAATAATGGTACAGACTTTTCCGATAATGACCTTACGTTGCTATGGGAATCGATTGCAAATATGTATGATCATGACCGATCATCAAGCAAAGGGTATATGTCCCGCAGAGGGCTGTATGTCTTTAAACATGTTGGCACCGATAACGGTAATTCGGAGCAGAGGGCAAGGCAGGCTAAACTTGGCTGCGCTCCTGCACAAGCTTTGCTCGATTTGGGTAAGGTGATTGACATTCAGAAAAACGAAGATGCTATGAAAAAAGACAACAACATTACTCCCCGCAAATTTAGTCATTACATCGTGAAAGTGAACAAGGGTAATATCCCTTCGGGAATTGAGCTATGGACGTGGAATGATAATACAGGCACTCTGGTGAGGGAACATCCCGGTGCCTGAAAAATTAGCCGAGAGGTACGATGAAAACGAGCTTATTCATCTTGCGGCTCTGAACCAATATGCTTACTGTCCCCGTCGTTGCGCCTTAATCCACATTGAGCAACTATGGGAGGAAAATCTTTTCACGGCCGAAGGCAAGGTTATGCACGAGAAAGTTGATACAGCAAACCGCGAATCGAGAGGCAAGATTCGCATTGAATACGGCGTGCCACTGCGTTCATTGAGGCTCGGATTAATCGGCAAGGCGGATGTGGTCGAATTTCACAAAAAGGACGACGGAGCGTGGTTGCCTTTTCCTGTGGAATACAAGCGCGGAAAGCCAAAGCTTGACGATAGCGATAAAGTCCAGCTTTGCGCTCAGGCGATCTGTCTTGAGGAAATGTTAGGCGGAAATATTCCATCTGGTGCGATTTTTTACGGCCAAACCCGACGGCGTATGGAAGTTGTTTTCGATAATGTTTTAAGAATGGAGACAGAGGAGACGGCAAAAAAGGTTCACGAGCTTATTGAATCTGGCATTACTCCGAAGGCTGAATATTCTGCAAAGTGCAAAAAATGTTCCTTGCTTGAATTGTGTCTGCCGAAAGTTAGCAGGAAGGCAAGTAAATATTTACTGTCTGTAGTGGAGGAATGACAGTACTGAATGATTCCGGACAAGCCGGAATGACAAAATTGGTAAAGCTCAAATGAAGTAGGGGAAAGAAAGCCTATGAAGAAAAAAAAAGAGCCTGTTTCTGAGAAAGGCGAACTTATTTTGTATCAGACGGAGGACGGGAAAATCAGGATTGAGGTACGATTGCAGGATGAGACCGTCTGGCTTACTCAGAAGCTTATGGCTGAGTTGTTTCAGACAACTCCTCAAAACATTACTATACATCTTAAGAACATTTTTGCCGAAGGCGAATTGAATGAAGAGGCAACTTGTAAGGATTACTTACAAGTTCAAAATGAGGGTGGCAGACAGGTAGAGCGGCAGCAACGGTTTTATAGCTTAGATGCTATTATTTCCGTGGGGTACAGATGAAAAAACATCTCAACACATTATTTATCACAACGCAGGGAGCGTACCTTTCTAAAGAAGGCGAGACTGTTGTCGTCAAGATTGACGGGGAAGTATCCTTGCGCATTCCAGTTCACACGCTCGGCGGAATCGTTTGCTTCGGTCAGGTTAGTTGCAGCCCTTACCTGATGGGGTTTTGTGCTGAGAGCGGTGTAGCAATAAGCTTTCTTACTGAGAACGGCGGCTTTCTCGCCAAAGTGCAGGGGCCTGTGTCAGGCAATGTTTTGCTCAGACGGGAACAATACCGCCGGGCTGATGATCTGAAGTCTTCCGCTGAAATTGCCAAAGCCGTATTGACCGGGAAAATCGCCAACTGCCGTACAGTGCTTTCGCGTGCATTGAGAGATCATACGGAGAAGATTAACTATGAAGATGTCACTCTATCAATCAATAAACTCAGCAGCGCATTAAGAAGGGTTCAAGCGGAATCAAATATGGAGATCATTCGCGGGATAGAAGGAGAATCGGCTAATACTTATTTCAGCGTCTTTGACCATCTGATCACTTCTCAGAAAGAAGATTTTAAATTTCATGAACGCAATCGCCGTCCACCGCTGGACAATGTGAATTGTCTCCTGTCATTTTTATACACGATTGTAATGCACGACGTGCGCTCCGCCCTTGAGACTGTCGGGCTCGATCCTGCGGTTGGGTTTCTGCACAGGGACAGACCCGGACGATATGGGCTGGCTCTGGATTTGATGGAGGAGTTTCGCCCATTTCTTGCAGACCGTCTAACACTCTCTCTGATCAATCTCTCTCAGGTTCAGGGTAAAGGTTTTGAGAGAAAAGAAAATGGCGCGGTGCTGATGGACGACGAGACAAGGAAGACTGTTTTGGTTGCTTACCAGAAACGAAAACAGGATGAAATCATGCATCCGTTTTTGAATGAGAAAGTCACTATAGGTTTACTGTTTCACACACAGGCATTACTGATGGCGCGATATCTAAGGGGTGATATGGATAATTATCCGCCATTTGTATGGAAGTGAGGACTTAGCCACGGATATACACAGATGAACACAGATGGTAAATACTTAGTTCTTATAAAATTTACAGAGAAAGGAATAAGTGTTAATCAGCGAAAATCTGTGGCAATAAAATAAAAAGGACAATTATGTTTGTACTGATCAGCTATGATGTATCAACAGAAGAAGGCGGTCAGCGGCGTTTGCGAAGGGTGGCGAAGGCATGTCAGGATTATGGGCAGAGAGTGCAGTATTCAGTATTTGAATGCATCGTTGATCCTGCACAATGGACTATGCTGAAAGACAGACTGATCTCAGAAATTGATCTGGAGAAAGA
>QZKC01000071.1 GCA_003599425.1 Nitrospiraceae bacterium
GAAGAGGATGCTGAACAGGATAGAGTAGAAACTTATGTTGCTCTTTCTTGTGAAATAGTTCTTCACGAAGAAGGCGTTCTGCAGTTTCCTGCGGATATCCCGAAGTTCCTCTTTCTGAAATGTTATTGCCATAAGGGGAAGTTCCGGCTGCCTGTGCGCCCATATTTCAGAGAACGGCAGGTTGGGGTCCAGCCACCCGTTATTGATAGCCATTTCATAGATATCAGTTCCGGGATAAGGGGTCAGAAAATAAAAAGCAGTGTAGTCTGCTTCAATGTCCTTTGCGACCTGAAAGCTCTGCTCAATATCATCTTTTGTCTCTTCCGGATTTCCTATAATGAAGGTTGCCAACGTTCTGATATCAAGTTCCTTGCACAGCCTGAACGAGTGCTTTATCTGTGCTGTCCTGTCCCCTGCTCCGCCTTTTCCCAGGACCCGGAGGATCTTTTCAGAGCCGCTTTCAACTCCAAAATCAAGCTGCACGAGGCCGCTGTCCTTCATTAATTTCATCAGGTCCCTGTCTGTCTGGTCGACACGCGACTGGCATCCCCATTTGATGTTCAGGTTTCTTTTCTTCAGTTCCTCGCAGTATTCTTTTACCCATTTGGGGCTTAGCGTAAAAGTATCATCACAGTAATATACGCCCTTGATGTCATAATTCTTATGGAGATGCTCTACCTCATCCACCACGTTTTTCACCGACCGCCTTCTTGTTTTTCTGCCGAAGATGTTGTGACTGCCGCAATAGATGCATTTAAAAGGACACCCCCTGCTTGTAACGAGGGTGGTCTGGTTCTTCGTTGCATACCCCCTGATGATCCCCGGCGGCTTCAGGTACGGCGTCATGTCGATCAGATGACGCGCGGGAAACGGGATGGTATCAAGGTCCTGTATCATGTCGCGCCTGCCATTGTCCACGATGTTGCCGTTGTCAGGATACATAACGCCCTTTACTCCAGCGAGGCCCTGATTGCTTGCCAGTTTCTCGCATACCTCAACGATAGTATCTTCTCCTTCTCCGATCACGATAAAGTCAAGGCCGAACTCTTTCAGGGTTTCCTGGGGTTTTACCGTTGTATGAACACCGCCAGCGCAGTACATTTTGTCAGGCATTTCTTTTTTCAGGTTCTTCATGAGGGTGAAGGCCCTCTGGTATCCTACGGTAAGAAAGCTGAGTCCGATCAGATCAGGATTAAAATCCTTGATCTCCTTTAACATGTTTGCCTGATATTCGGGGTCTGAATCATAGATCTGGACAGCATGCCCTGCCTTTTCCAGAACAGCGGCGATATACATGAGCCCCAGCGGGGGCACTACATTATTGCCGTCTAAGACCTGTGCATTTACTAATGTAACTCTCATAATTCTTTTCCCCTTTTCTTTACAGAATTTATTTTATTCATATAGGGTGGCTAACGCTGTCTCTTTCAATCCTTTATTGCAGTTGCGCACCCGCACTCGATATATAAAGGTTTGGTTGCTTTCATGGTCACTGAATAGAACTCTATATATTCGACTTTCTTGTACAGATAATTTCTTGTTAACTCCACATTAGGGAATCCGGCATTTTCAGCAGCATTCCTGAACTTCTCGTCAGTGAGCGCACCTGAAAGGCAGGCGTTCCATAATTCCTTGTCCCTTTTCAGATAACCCGGAACAGGTTTGTCGGATACGATATCGGATATGATAAACCTGCCGCCTGGTTTCAGAATCCTGAATATCTCGTCAAGGACTTTGGTCTTGTCCTCGGTCAGGTTGATGACGCAGTTGGAAATGACAAGGTCTACCGAGCTGCTTTCAACCGGAAGCTCCATAATGTTGCCCTGCCTGAACTCCACGACATTATAACCAAGTACCCCTGCAACCTTTTTTGCATTTTCTGTAGCAGTGGCTATCATCTCATCGGTCATGTCTATTCCAATGACCTTGCCCTTACTGCCGAGTTTTTTTGCCGCAATAAAGCAGTCAATGCCGCCGCCGGCCCCAAGGTCCACGATGGTCTCGCCTTCCCTGATATCAGCCAGCGCCGCAGGATTTCCGCAGCCGTAAGAAACCTCAAGCACCTCATCCGGAATGTGTTCCAGCTCTTTTGCGTTGTATCCTGTAGGGCAGTAATAGTCTGCTACAGGCATATGTGCGGCTTTTGAAAATTTCTTTTTCACGGTCTTGGTAACATGCCCTTTTATCTCAGGCTTGCAAACTTCCTCATCATCTTCAACATCGACTGACAGCACACATGAACAGTGGTAGCAGCCGACATTGAAATTCTTGTCTATAGATTTTACTCCGGCGCCAAGATGGGACGGGAGCTTTGAATCCATGGCATTGTAGACCAAAGGCGTGCTATATCTTGTATTGTCATGGGGGGGCACTCCCTCAGAAGCCAGTTCCCATATAATATCTTCGAACAGGCTCTTATACGTTGAGCAGTAAGGGTCTGTTGCCGTTATAGAACCTTTTCCTGTCTCGACCTCGCTCGCATAATAACTGTGTGAGGTGCATCCTCCGCCGCAAAAATATTCGAGATAGCAGGCGCTGCATTCCGGTTTGTGGTGAACGCTGTTGTCCCTTCCCCTGACCATGACTTTTGAATTCAGCCAGATATCTTCCAGAGACTTGTTTCTCACGGAGCCGGCGTCGAAATGCGGATCACCGTTGAGGGACGCGCACGGATATACATGGCCGTCTGAATTCACACAGACTTTTTCATAGCAGTTATTGCACAGATCGTTCTTCCTGCCTCTCTGCGTGCGTACGCGGACTTTCAGGGATTCGATATTGTCGAGAATGACTTCCTGCTCCTTGTATGCCTTTTTCATCTTACTCATGGTCTGAGCTATATTCTTTGAGGGCACAAACAGTTCATTCACATTATGCGCGCCTCTTCCTTTCGCATGCATCCATAGGAGGTTATGTTCCTTGATCCCAAGCTTCGTAAGGAAACGGGAGGTTTTCAGAATATCTTTTTCATTGAACTTGCTGATCGCAGTGGAAATGATAGGCGTGATACCGATCCCGATAAGGCTTTTAATGCCTCTCAGCGCAGCGTCAAAGCTTCCCTTGCCGCGCAGTTTGTCATGAATTTCGGCATTCGGCCCTTCGAGACTGACCTGGAGCAGGAGTTTCGGGTTCATCACTTTCTTCAGTTTAGCTATTTTCCTGTCATCAAAGAGGGTGGCATTTGTGAGGATGATGAGTTCCCGTTTCTTTGTTTTTGTTATATATTTGATCAGATCAAATATCCCGTCTTTTATAAAAGGTTCGCCGCCTGTTATATAAAAACGTTTTACGCCTAACTGTATTGCTTCATCTATGACCTTTTTGAATTCTTCAGTGGTCAGTTCCTTCTTCAGGCCTTTCCCGGCATCAACAAGGCAGTGTTTGCATCTGAGATTGCAGGCAAGAGTGTAATAGAGCCAGAGTTCATCCAGTTTATGCGGAGCGATCGCTTTACTCCTGCCGGCATATTCTGGCCGTTCTATTTTTCTGTCAGTAACGAACTCAAGCAATCCTGCAGCGCTGATAAAATCCGTGATCTCTTTTTCTGCCTGTCGTCTTTGAGCATCAGGGATGCTGTGCTTCTTGCAAATATTCTCCACTATCTCTTTCATGGTGTGTTTGCCGTTACAAAGCCTGAGTATATTCGCGCCTGTCTGATTTACGCTGAGCCAGTTAGGCATCTTGGGATCAATAAAGAGATTTATCCCATTCTTTCTCTTTTCGATATATTCCGGTGTATATAAAATATCATCAGGATGGAACGCCTTGATGGAAGGGTTTGTGACCTTCCAGTAATCCAGGCTGTACTTTTTTAATCTTTCTTCCCTTTTGGGATCACAACATGATTGCGCCATATAAAACTCCAGTGAATATATTTGATGAAAAGGTTATACCATCAGTAGTTATTTTATTTGTGAAAAAAGACGAAAACCATCGGTAATTTCAATGTTTTTTTATTGTAAACGGAGAAAACTCCAAAAACCTTGAGAGAAAATATAATGAAATACTATTTACATCGTACACATGGATGATTACCACAGTCCATTATAACTATTTATAGACAAATAAACAAGAATTCCTTGAGGAAAAGGAGTGCGCTTACTGCTGATTACTACCTAACGCCACGACAGCACTCATGGCGTTAGGCAAATATATGGCGCGCCCAGAGGGAGTCGAACCCCCAACCTACGGATTCGTAGTCCGGCGCTCTGTCCAGTTGAGCTATGGGCGCATGCCTATTTCTTTATGCCTTCTTTCAGGGCAATGGCAAAGCGCGGATGCTGGAAGGAGTGGATGGTAGGGAATTTCATGTAGAGCCACCCCCACTGTCCTGATGCCGGAAATACCTTTGTGCCGTTTTCATAGACAATTACTCCCACAGCCGGATTGATGAGATCATTGGTAGTTGATGAGATCGTATCGCCGGACATTTTAAAGTCAGGAAGAAAAGGCCCGACCTTGATCATGAGCGCTGAATCAGGGATCTTCACTTCGCTGCCGATCGTGGCAGAAAGCTCCTGCTTCTTATTCTGCTCTTTATCTTCAATAATGAACCTGACTCCAGACCAGTGGTCTTTTACCTCCTGGGGAACTGCTACCTGAAATTCAACTTTCGGTCCGCTGGTCCCGTGCCCGGGCGGCGGGGATTGCGTCATTGGTGATTCTACAATAGGCCCCTGAGGAGCAGATCCCTGTTGAGGCACGGGTTGTGGTTTTTCCTCTTTTTTCTTGCAAGCCGCTGCTGACATTAAAAGCAATGCCACTACAAAAACTGATAAAAGACTCTTCATTGTTTCCTCCTTAACGTGTCCTTAATAACTTGTTTCAATTGTTGATCTTACGAGAGGGATGACGTCCTGAGTTGTGACGTTTATTCTTAACTCTTAACTCATCACTCGTAACTTTTAATGCTTTTTCTGGCGGAGAGGCAGGGATTCGAACCCTGGGTGAGGTGTTACCCCCACAACCGCTTAGCAGGCGGCTGCCTTCGACCAGCTCGGCCACCTCTCCAGGCTGAAAGTTCATATCTGTCAGCTTAGTGCTATTGAATATTACCAATTAACAATTAATTTGTAAATACAGAGGCTTTCTCACAAAAACAGAGACAGGGTTTGTTGCGGAAGGTAAATGTTGACCAATGAAAAAACCTGTTTTATTTTCATCATTACTGACTGATAAGTTTTTTTATGGTCTTTTTTAACTCGCCCAGGTCAGAGGATTTTACGATATACGCCTCGGATGCCCATACGGCAAAGTCATCGCGGTAATCATATGCTGTGGACATGATGATCGGGATGTTCGGACGCTGTTCCTTCATCTTTCTCAAAAGGCTTATCCCGTCGATATCAGGCATGAGGATATCAAGTGTTACAATATCAAAGGTCCCTTTCTCGAATATTTCCAGGGCCTCTTTTCCAGTTCCTGCAATGGTTACCTCATACCCTTCCTCTTCGAGTTCCTCTTTATAAAGACGCTGTATGTTTAAGTCATCATCTACGACAAGAAGCTTCATTTGCTTCCTCCTTTCCCGGTATTTGTAAAATTATTGGTTTTGTAGTCATAGTCTCTCAAGCGGCAGATAGATCCTGAAAGCGCTGCCGGATCCCACTGCGCTCTCTACCTTTATCTTGCCTCCATGTTCCTGGATGATCTTGTGAGTTACTGCGAGTCCAAGCCCGGTACCCTGGGGTTTAGTGGTAAAGAAGGGATTGAAAATGTTCTTGAGATCTTCAGGCCTGATTCCGTAGCCTGTATCTGACAGTTCTATGATCGCTTCGTCATTTTCTCGCCTCGTTCTTATGATGATGGTGCCATGGTCTGTAGCCTGCGAGGCATTTGTGATTATGTTCAGCAGTGCTTCTTTTATCCTGTCAGGATCTACGGCTGATATGAGAGGGGTGTCAGATAGCTCTTTCACCATTATGTTCTGTTTTTCGATTATTGCAGGAGTGATAAAATTAATGATATTGGTTACGACATCGTTGATATCCACTCTCACTTTGTTGACCCGGGAGCTTTTGACAAAGCCGAGTATCTCTTTGAGGATATTCTCGAGCCTTGTTACTTCGTTAACGATGATCCTCGCATATTCCGCTGTGTCGTCAGACAGCTTTTTCTCCAGCCTCCGGGCAAAACCGCCTATGGAAATAAGCGGGTTCCTGATCTCATGAGCTACCCGCGCGGCGAGTTCTCCGAGGGCCGCCATCCTTTCGGAGTGCACGACCCTCTCTCTTAAGGTCCGCAGTTCTGTGATATCACGTGATAAATGTACCGTACCCACAATGTTGCCTGTTGAGTCTACGATGGGTGAATTGGAGACGACAAAGGTGCCGCCGAGATACGGGTCCTCTATTTCACCTACAAATGGTTTTCCGAGGCTTACAGATTTTGAGTGGGGGCAGGCATCCCAGGGCTCGTTTTTTCCATGAAATATCTCATAACACTTTTTCCCTATAAGTTCCTCTTCTGATTTCCCTATCCTTCTGACCACAGCCTGATTAACGCGCTTGATCGTAAAGTCGTTGTCGGTAAAATAGACCATGTCTGTTATGGACTCAAAGATATTTTTCATTTCCGACCTGGCAAGCGATACGTTTTCAAAAAGCCGTGCATTTTCAATTGCAGACGCTATATGGCTCGAAAAGCCCATCAAAAACTGCAGGTCTTCGTCCTTAATGGGTTTGCCTGTAAAAAGGTTGTCGACCCATATGAGCCCAATCACTTTATCTCTCGAAACGAGCGGTACAATACCGAAGGCCTCAGCCCCGACCATCTGGATCAGGTAAGGAGTTACCAGGGGTTCTGACTTGGCACTCTGAATATTAAAGGGCCTCTTTTCCCTGATGCAGCGGCTGAGGATAGAGTCGGCATCAAGGTTTACAATTAAATTCTGGCTCAATCTGTCAAGGTATGAATCGAGGAATACGGGGCCGTTTTCTATATCATCAATAATAGCGCCGAGGCTCTTGCCTTCCATGGACAGCCAGATGTTTTTGGCCTCCTCGGGACTTGCCGGGCCTACTCCCATTATTCCGTTGAGTAGGTTCCCGGAATCGTCCAGAAGAAAAAGTATTGCCCGGTTGAAACCGAGGCCGTCTCCCATGGTGACAACGGTAAGCACCATTTTGAGGAGCTTGTCCAGTTCAAGGGTGCTCCTGACCACTGAATTGATGAAGAACAGGCGCGAAAGTTCCTGGTTTTTCCTGATCAGCTCTTTTTCCACCATTTTCTTTTCAGATATATCCCTTGAGATCCCGCTTATCCCTGTCACTTTTCCTGCTGAATCAAGTATCGGTGAGAGTGTCAGGCTTACTTCGATTAGCCTTCCGTTTTTTGTCTGTCGTATTGTTTCAAGGTTTCTCAGGGTCTCTTTTTGCTTGATCTTCTGCATGAAATTTTTTTCTTCTTCCGTCAGGAACTGTGGTATCATGGGAAGGAACTTACCGATAACTTCATCTTCTTTGAAACCGTAAATGATCTCAGCCCCCTTGTTCCAGGACAGAATGATCCCCTCAGTGTCCGATGTGATGATCGCGTCCGCAGAATTATCTATAAGGCTTTTCAGGTAATCCTTTGTCTGCGTGACCTCTTTCTCTTTTTCAAGCTCAGCTCTGTACAGCCGTGCGTTCTCTATGGCAATGGAAGAAACAGAAGCAAAAGTCATCAGGGTGTTGAAGTCCTCTTTTGTAAAGGTCGTGATCCCCCATTCGTCCTGCTTGTCGTAGAGTCCGAGGGTCCCTATAACATTGTCGCCTATCGTAAGCGGGACACAGAGGACAGAGGTCGCCTGTATCTCCGGCACGCGCAGGTTTTCAGGCATTTTGGAAACATCATCTATCACCAGAGGTTCACCGGTAAGGGCGACATGTCCGGCAATGCCTTCGCCCAGGTTAAGCGTCATTTTCTTCCTGATCGTATCAGGCAGGCCGAAAGAGGCGCGTATCAGCAGCATATCTCCTTCAATGAGCCTGAGGATACATCCGGTTACATGAAAGACCTTTGATACCTCTTTGCAGATATATGGCAGGAGATCATCAATGTTCAGTATGGATGTTATTGCCTTTCCGACCTCATGAATGACTTTCAGCTCATCAAGCTGTGACTTGACATTCCGGTACAGTTCCGCATTACGCATAGCGGCGCTGATATTATGGGCGACAATAGTGAGCATATTGATCTCACCCTCTTCATATATGTATGGATCCTTTGTCTGGACCATGAGGATCCCTGCCATGACATGGTCCTTCAAAATAGGTATTGCAAGCAGAGAAAGCAGGTTGCCGGCTTCAAGGTTAAGAAGGGATTTTACAGAGGGCTCTTTACTGATATCCGCTATCACAAGCGGCTGGAAGTTTTTGAACTTCTCGGCAATAACGTCATGATCGTCCTTTATGCAGAAGACCGTGACTGAATCTTTATTTATACCCTTTGCTGCCTCTATACATATCACTTTTTTCTCAGGCTTCAGCAGGCAGATGGAACACAGGTCCTTGGTCAGGGTATCTGCGATAACATGCGCGATGGTATCAAGGATATCCCTAAGCTCCAGAGTTGAACTGGCGATCTGGGCCACTTTGGTCAAGACCTCTGCTTCGAGATATCTTTCTTTCTGATATTTATCTGCGATCTCTGTCATGGTATCCCGTTAACTCATAAGATGCTGTTGAGTTTCTTTATATCTCTGCCTCCCTCATGAACTTCGCTGCTTCTTCAGGCGGCGTGGGATTGATGTAGAATCCTGAACCCCATTCAAATCCAGCGATCTTCGTAAGTTTCGGCAATATCTCAATATGCCAGTGATAGTAGTCGTTAGATTCTGTCTTGAATGGCGATGTATGGATCATAAAATTGTATGGGGGCATATCGAGCACTTTGTCGATCTGTTTCAGCGTTTTCTGAAGGATCTGTGCCATGAGATTGATCCTTCCATCCGGCACAAAGCTGGATTCGTGCCTCTTAGGCAATATGATCGTCTCAAACGGGGCCCTTGGGGCAAAAGGAGCCATCGCTATATAGTCTTCATTCTCTGAGATCACCCGTGACTTGTTTGCTCTTTCCTGCTGGATAATGTCACAGAAAATGCATCGCTCCTTGTAATTGTAATATTGTTTCGCCAGATCGATCTCCTCATCAACCAGGTGTGGAACAATGGGAAGAGCTATAAGCTGCGAGTGAGTATGTTCAAGTGATGATCCAGCTTCATCTCCCTCATTCTTGAAGACAAGGACATACCGGAACCGCGTGTCTCTTTTCAGGTCTGATATCCTGTGGTGATACGCCCAGAGGACATCCTCCACGGATTTCAACGGCATTGTTGAAAGGGTAAGATTGTGGTCAGGGCATTCTACGATTACTTCATGCGCCCCGACGCCGTTCATCTTGTCAAATATGCCTTCACCGCTCCTGTTCAGGTTGCCCTCAACATTAAGTGCAGGGAATTTATTGGAAACGACCCTCAAGGTCCATCCGGGGGTGTTCGGCCTGCTCCCGTCCGGCCTGAAGGCCAAGATCTCAGGCGGAGTGGTGCGCTCATTCCCTTCGCAGAACGCGCAGAAACCGCCTTTTTTTGCCGAAACCCTCATGCCAAAATCAGACGGCCTTTTTCCTCTTTCAACAGATATAATGACCCATCTACCGGAGATCGGGTCTTTTCTCAGTTCAGGCATTCAGTCCTCCATCTCTTGCAGGAATACATATCGGATCGGAAATTATATAATAATTATTAAGTTTCATGTTATTGTTTTCTGTTTTAAGTTCCCGGATATGAAGCTGACCACTTAAAAACTGACAACTGTTTTGATTTTTATCTTAGAATATAAAACGTTGGTTTTATTATATCACTAACTGAGCTATTATTTTATATGAAACCATCTTTTCATCCAAGGCTCATAAATGGCCCTTTTGATGATCCCGGGCTTTATGTAAGGATACTCCGGGAAGGGCGTGCATTGATGTTTGATCTTGGGTCAGTCTCCAGCCTTTCTCCGCGGGATATCCTGAAAATTACTGACGTATTTATATCACACACCCATATCGACCATTTTATCGGCTTCGACAATGTCCTGAGGATCTCCCTGAAAAAGGAAACGCCGCTCAGGCTATATGGGCCTGAGGGGTTTATTGACCGCATTGAGGGCAAACTGAAGGGGTACACATGGAATCTCATAGAAGATTATCCTGTTGTGCTAAATGTGTCGGAAGTATGCGGCAGCATGATAAGGCGTGCTGTTTTCAGGGCAGAAAATACTTTTAAACGGGAGAACACGGAGACAGCGCCATTTCAGGGAGTCCTTCTGACAGATCCGTTTTGCAAAGTTTCAGCAGTGGTGCTTGACCACCATATACCCTGTCTTGCCTTCAGCATTGAGGAGGATTACCACATCAATATCGATAAAGACAAGCTGAAGAGGATGAATCTTCCTGTTGGCCCATGGCTTGGAGAATTAAAGACTGCGATAAGAGAAAATGCACTCAGCCATGTTTTGACCGTCAATGGAAAGGCATATGCATGTGCAGAACTGAAGGATGTGGCAAACATAACCAAGGGGCAAAAGATCACGTATGTCGCCGACGTGCTTGGCAGCAAGGAGAATGTCGACAGAATAATCGGGATCGCACAGGGTGCTGATGTCCTTTATATCGAAGCGTATTTCTCTGATGAGGACGGCGACAGGGCGAAGGAAAGGTATCACCTTACCGCAAAAGAAGCCGGCATTATTGCAGGCAGGGCGAATGTGGGAAGGATAGAGCCCTTTCATTTTTCTCCAAGGTATACAGATGAACCTGAACGACTGTCACGGGAAGCGCAAGAGGCATTTGAGCAAAACAGGCTTCACGATTGACAGTTCAAAAGCTGATAGCTGACAGCTTGCAGCTAAGAAGCAGACTGTCCTTTAAACATATAAATAATGTTAGATTAAGTTTAAGATATTTGGGGATGAATACTATGTCGGATACCAAAAAAGAACATCTCGATTTTGAGTCGTTGCTGAATGAATCCGTGCGGGTTCATGGACATCTCTGCCCTGGACAGGTGCTTGGCGTACGGATGAGCATGCTGGGTCTCAGAGAGGCCGGGATCGATGACCCAAGGGGAAAAGACCGGAAGCATATTATGGTGTATGTGGAAATAGACCGGTGCGCCACTGACGCGATACAGTCTGTCACAGGGTGCAGTCCCGGCAAGAGGACATTAAAGCTTCTGGATTACGGAAAGATGGCAGCTACTTTTATTAATCTCAAAACTCAAAGGGCGGTCAGGATCTGCGCACTGGAAGATTCCAAAGACAGGGCAAAAAACTATTTCCCTGAAATCGAAGACAAATATAAATGCCAGGCTGAAGCATACAAGATAATGCCGGATTTGGAACTCTTTGAATGGGAAGAGGTGGCTGTGCAGATCCCTGAGGAGGACATGCCGGGAAGGCCTTTGAAAAGGATTAAATGCGAGCACTGCGGTGAGTATGTTCAGGACAGGAGAGAGATTCAAAGGGATGGCAAACTGCTGTGCAAGGCCTGTGCAGACGGGGGATATTATAAAGTACAAAAGGGTTAATTATTCATAGACGTAACAGGCATAGCTGCCTTCAAACGCTTTAGAATGCAACATGAAATATTACGCATCATTATAGCAATGTGTGATATCTTCGCAATATTTATAATTGAACTGAATGCGATCATTTTTTCACTGGAGTTGCTCTAAAACTTTTTCAGGCAACTATGCCTGTTGACCTGCAATATTAATTTTTTCAGCTATTTTAAATAAAATAAATATATGTCCGCTAAAACCGACCAATATACTCAGGAAGAGCTTTTGGAAATGATCCGGCGCTGGGTGCCTGCAGAGCGAATGCCCCGCAGGGTGCGAATAAAAGACACGTCGGACTTCTTTCGCGTGGACTACGATGATGTTGTTGTGCTTAAAGGTATTCCCTACCTCGTTAGGAACAATGAACGGGAGGGAAGATTCGGCATCTCTGATGAACAGAAATTCTGGGTGAAACGCGCTATAGACCTTATAAGCGGAAAGGCCAAGATACTGAAATGGGCCTTCCGGGAAGAATTTCACAGCAGGGTCGGTGATCTGGTATTTGAATGTGTAAGAAGTCCCCGGAAAGAATCCAGGATCCTCGATATGGTTCGAGGCAGGCCTGATTTCATGCAGGGAGAGACCGTTCAGGATGCTACGGACAACCCTCTAAGGATCATGGATTATATCCGGGGAAGAACACTTGAGGATGTGACATTATCTCTGGGCAGGGGACATGAGGACTTTTTTTCCAATCACTTTCCGTCTCTCCTGTCTGATTTTATCGCTTCGGTCCAGGCTATCGGGTTTCTTCATGATAATGATGAGAAACACGGAGACATCAGACGCGACCATCTGATCCGGGACAAGACAACGGGACAGTACCGCTGGATAGATTTTGACTACAATTACCGGCACGGGGCAAGCAGATTTGGCTATGACTTGTTCGGCCTCGGCAATGTGCTGATCTTCATAACAGGGCGGGGGGATGTTACTACAAGAGGACTGATGATGCAGTCCCCCGGTTTATTTGATAAACTTGTTGAAGAAGATCTGAATATAGTATTTAATACCCGTGTGGCCAATCTTCAAAAGGTTTATCCCTACATACCGGATGAACTGAACAGGGTATTGATGCATTTCTCTACCGGGGCGCGTGTTTATTATGACAATACTTCTCAACTGCTCGAAGATCTTGGGGAGGTTCTTGAAATGATTGAGGTAAAGAAAAAGCCAATGCATACCATGAATAATCAAACAGACGACAGGATAAAAGACAAGCATCTCCTGATCTCGGTTGATGAGTCAGAGGAAGCCAAACATGCAGTTCTCTACGTTGCGGATTTTGTCGGCGGTTTTCCGGGGTTCAGGGCCACACTTCTTAGTATCGTTCAGGATCCAGGAGAAGATTTTTTTGCAAGTAAGCAGGAAAAGGCTGAATGGATTAAAAAAGAAACAGAGTCCATGAGACAGACCCTTGAAAACTACCGGCAGATATTGATCCAGTCAGGCTTTCCTGAAGATAAGGTCGCTATGGAAATATGCGCAGATGACAGCAAGTCTCTCTCAAAAACAATCCTCTCTTTTCAATGCGATATGAGCTGCTGCACGGTTGTTGTCGGAAGGAAGCATAAGTCAAAAACCGAGGAATTCCTGTTTGGCAGCGTATCAAACCAGCTTATCCATGAGGCCAGGAACTGTGCTGTATGGGTAGTAGAGTAGTCAGCTTTTTTATATTTACAAAAAAATTTTAATTCTGATACAATCCATCAGCATGCAAAAAAGATACATCATTTCAGTCCCGTTGGTCGTCCTTGCCATGTACAATCTTTTTTCTTTTCACGTGCAGGCCCAGGCGCCCACAGAACAGACATTTTTTAATATAGGGATGCAGAACCTTGAGAATGCGGAATATTCAGAAGCGATCGATGCGTTTCAGCACGCCATTCGTATCAGGCCGGGATTTGCAGAGGCCCATTATTATCTGGGCCAGGCGTATTTCGGCCTCCATCGGTATACAGAAGCATATAGTTCATACGAAAAGACCGTGCAGATAAAACCTGCCCATCGGGACGCCCATTTTTCGCTCGGGATATTATCTTCCATGATGGGCAAGAAAGAGGCAGCGATAAATTCCTTCAAAGAGGTCATTAAGCTTGATCCTCAGCACGAAAAAGCACATTACACCCTTGGCAATCTCTATAGTGAGCTTGAGAGATATGAAGAAGCGATTGATGCATATAAAATGTCAGCAAAGATCAACCCTAAATCCGTTGAAGCTCATCACCGTCTCGGCATGCTTTATCTGAAAAAGAATGACCGGAGCGCTGCGCGCAGAGAATACGAGATCCTCAAGAAGCTGGATGAAGACCTTGCAAATGATCTGGAGACACGGCTAAAAGGGGAGAAATAAAAGCCTCAGATTCCTCATCTCATCCCCCCACGACTGTACCTTCCTGAACTCATAGTCCTGATATGTCTTAACTTCATAAGGCAACTCTCCAGCCTTGTTTATGGTTATCGTGACTGCCCCGTCAATATCTGTCCTGTAGAGTCTCGCACCAGCATTGTTATACCTCTCAACAGATTCGCGGTGGGGATGGCCAAATGAATTGTTTTTGCCAACGTTCACAATCGCTGTTTCAGGACTGACGGCTTTGAGGAATTCCTCAGAGCTTGAGGTCCTGCCGCCGTGGTGGGGGACTTTGATGATATCGCTTTTCAGCCATGCGCCCAGAGGAGTCAGGCTTTTTTCAGCCTCGGCCTCTATGTCGCCTGTAAAGAGGACCGATGTTGTGCGCGATTCGATTTTCAGCACCAGGGATTCGCTGTTATGGTCGGAAAAATTCCCCCGCGGCGAATCTGCTGAAAATTCCAGATACGGATGGAGCACATAAATACTGTACCCATCTTCTTCAAGCGCATCTCCGCGCCTGAGTATCTTAGAGGGAATTCCCTTCCCCCGTATTTTCTGAAAAAAATTTTCCGCTGCATGATCTGTTCTGCCGTTGAGCCAGACTTCCCCTACACTGAAATTATCCATTATGTACAGAAGCCCTCCGTAGTGGTCGGGATGCGGATGAGTGAGCACGAGGTAGTCGATATGTCTGACCCCACGGGACCACAGGGAAGGCGCTATAACATTCCTGCCCATGTCAGGCTCTGCGATACCCCCGTCAATCAGCATGGTCTTCCTGTCAGGCAGCATTACAAAAGACGAATCTCCCTGTCCTACATCGAAAAAAATAATTTTCGGTCCCTGACCGGCCAGGTGAGGGCTTATTACATATAAGCAGATTACAACGAGAAAAGGGATGAAGCGGGAAGATTTCAGTAGCAATAAGAAGGAAGCGTAATAAAGAATTATAAGCGCAATTGACGGGGCCGGTATATGAAGACTGCCATACGGAACAGATGAAAAGACCCTGACCAGCCATAAAGTGAAATGCGTGAACGTCTCAACGATACTGCTGAACGGCATAGCGGACATATCAAACAGAAAAGCGCCGAAGGATGTAAAAAACCCGAGCGGAAGGATTATGAAACAGGCAAGCGGTGTTACTATTAGATTGGTGATCGGCGAAATGAGTGAGAACTGCTTGAACGAAAGGGCTGCGACCGGCGCTGTCCCAAGCACTGCGGCTATGGATATCAGAAATCCATTCTGTAGTTTTTCAATCAGCGCTCTAAATTTCCCTCCCCCTTGACGGGGGAGGGTGAGGGTGGGGGTGACTGAATTTGGTTGGGCACCCTCCCCTTCATCCCCTCCCGTCAAGGGAGGGGAGACTTTCGAACGCCCTGCTGTCTTTGCGGCGGGAAAATTCATCTTGTTCTGATTCAGTTCCCTTCTCTCAATGACATACCCGATGGAAAGCACTGCGATAAAGGACAACTGAAAGGAAAGCTCAAAGAGCGCTGCAGGCTGCCAGAGCAGAATGACGAAGGCCGCGATCGCAAGTGAGTTCAGCCACTGATCATTCCTCCCCAGAAAGACCGCGAGCATGTAGATGGAGACCATGATCAGCGAACGGACAGCGGGGGTGCTCATGCCTGACATGAACGCGTAAAGCAGCAGCACAGGCAGGGTGATCAATACTGCTGTCTGGGAAGGAGTTATATACAGGGTTATCCGCGCAAGCAGCTTTCCGGGAAAAGATCGCGCGATCATCCTGACGCACATGAAGATGATAAAAGCAAGCAGTCCGAAATGTGTTCCGGATATGCTGAGCAGATGCGCAAGCCCTGTTGCGCTGAAGGCGTCTCTCATCTCCTGCGTGATGCCCCCGGTAAGTCCGGGTATAAGGGCCTTGTGAAAAGCAGCGGTTTCAGGCGAAAGACCGGCCTCAATTATATTGCCGAGCATACGCCGCTTTTCTCTGATATATGCCGGGAGGTCAGCGCTCCTGCCTGAGATATTCAGCCGTTTTATATATCCGACCGCGGCTATTCCGTCTTTTTTGAGATCAAATGGATAAATACCGGGATTATGAAGGACATTCGGCTCCCTCAATTCCGCCGCGGCCTGGATCCTTGCGTCCCCGGAAGGAACCGGCCTGTCAGTGATAAATTCATCCTGCCTTACAAAGAGTTTCACCTTTCCCTGAAACGGCTGGCCCTGTACCAGGACTTGATCAAGCGTGAACCTGAGTTTTTTGTTGTACCATTCAGGGACATCGCTGATAGAGCCTTCAAGAGATACTATACCCTCAGGTAGTTTTATTTCAGGAATTATCTCCTGGCGCAGGGGGCTATAGATGAATCCTGACGCGAACAGGCAGACAAAACAGGCCATTGTCTTGATATCCTTTTTTCGCATGAACATAAAGATGATGAGCGCAACAAAGAGAACAATGATCGATATGGGGAAATATACAATGAATTGTGAGCTGAAAATCCCAGAGATGAATGAAATAGCGTAAAAGAACATGGCCTTTGATGCACAGTGTTTTATTAGCAAAAATCGAAATGTTGAGCCCTAAGAATTCTAAACCACTTCATTCCGTTAAATCAATAAATATGGTATATCTTGTTTCTTAACTTCATCATAAAGTATTCTTTACATATGCCTACTGAAAGGCCTTTCCAGATCATTTCTGTTACAGGTGCGCACAGCGGGGTCGGCAAGACTACGCTGTGTTCGCTTCTCCTTGAAAATCTCAAAGATCTTGGGGCAATTAAATTCACGAAAACCTCGCTCTATACCAGTGTCACTGACGATGAAGAAACTCTTGCTGAGGAAGAGAAAGACACGGCGGTCTTCCTGAGATCAGGAGCAGCAAAGGTTGTCTGGATCCAAAGCCCTGGCGGGCCTGAGCTTGAAGACGCCCTGAATATATCGCTGACAAAGATGACCGGGCTTCCGGGAGTTGTTGTTGAAGGGAACAGCCCGCTCAGCTTTCTTGATCCTTCAGTGGTAATTTTCGTCATGAAGGAAAACGGCCAGATCAAACCGTCAGCATCGTTTGCGCTGGAAAGGGCAGACATTATTATTGTGAATTCAGACAGTACGGGTAGAGACGCTGTCCTGCCGGACCGGGCCTTGCGGGAGAACGTAAAAATATTCCGGATCGATCTTTCCAGTAAAACAGGGGAAATTGACAAATTCCTTACCTATGTCAGACAATATACGGAGTGATCGTTCAACCGGTAAATAAAAACGCAAGAAATTCTATAAGGAGCCAGCACGTTGCAGATAGAAATAAATGTCCTGCTTTTTGAATTAGCGCTTACCTTTTATTTCATTGCCACAATTTCAGGGATTGTTGAAATTTTCAGAGGGAAGAAAAACATTTCGAGGGCCACGCTGTATCTGTCGATAATCGGATTTGTTTTTCATACCTCAAATATTGTTGTGAGATATGTCGAGGGAGGACACATCCCTGTGACCAATATGCATGAGGCAACATCGTTCCTTTCCTGGAGCGTACTGGTACTTTTCTTTTTCCATGAATTTAAATATAAACTCGGCCTGCTCAGTTCCTTTATCATGCCGATAGTTTTCCTCCTCATGTTTTCGTCAGCCATTTTCCCAAGGGAGATAAAGTCACTAAGCCCTGTGTTGCAGAGTTACTGGTTCGGCATCCATGTCATACTCGCCTTTCTTGGAGACGCGGCCTTTGCCATGGCATGCGGCATCGGAGTTATGTATCTCATTCAGGAGAGAAACGTCAAATCAAAACACCTCAGCAGGCTCTTCCAGAAACTGCCAAGCCTTCAGACCCTTGATGAGATCAATTACCATCTCATAACTCTGGGATTCCCTCTTTTAACGCTTGCCATGATCTCAGGTGTTGTCTGGGCGAACTCTGCTTGGGGCAGTTACTGGAGATGGGACCCGAAAGAGGTTTGGTCCCTGATAACCTGGCTCATTTATGCCTTAGTGCTTCATCTGAGGCTGACTGTGGGATGGCGCGGCAAAAAGGCCGCTATCCTCTCAATTATCGGATTTGTCATAGTGGTATTCGCCTTCTTGGGTGTAAAACTGATCCTGAAAGGACAGCATATTTTTATGTGAGGCATTCAAGGAGTGAAGTTAATAAAGTGAAGGAGGCATGAAGTGACGGAGAGCCCTTACTGAGATATTTCTACTTCCTCACTTTTTCACTCACTCACTGCTTCACTTAAGTATCCATGAACATAATAGTAATCGGACTAAACCACAAAACAGCGCCTGTAGAAGTCAGGGAAAAGGTCGCCTTTGACGGCCCCAAGCTTGATCAAGCGATCAATATCCTCAAGAACTCGGACACCGTGAGGGAGAGCATCATCCTGTCTACGTGCAACAGGGTCGAGATATATGCCGGGGTCAGCGATATTGAATCAGGAGTGGAAAATGTAAAAGTTTTTCTCTCTGATTTTCATAAGGTGCCGAGAGACCTTCTGGACAAATCTCTGTATATCCATAGGGGCCAGGAAGCAATCCGCCATATGTACCGGGTTGCTTCAAGCCTGGATTCCATGGTGGTCGGCGAACCCCAGATACTCGGGCAGTTGAAAGACGCCTTTGATGAGGCGCTGAACCATAAGACGACAGGCGCGGTTCTCAATAAAATGATGCGGAAGTCCGTCTCTGTGGCAAAGCGTATCAGGACGGAAACAAAGATAGCCGAGAGCGCGGTAAGCATCAGCTTTGCCGCCGTTGAGCTTGCCAAGAAGATCTTTGACGACCTTTCCACTAAGTCCTTTATGCTCCTCGGCGCTGGCGAAATGGCTGAACTTGCAGCACGGCACCTGATAAACAGCGGTGTAAAGGACGTGTATATAACAAACCGCACCATAGCGAGGGCAGAGGAACTCAGCCTTGAGCTTCACGGAAAGGTTGTGCCCTTTGAGCACTTTGTCGGGGAACTGATACATACCGACATAGTGATATGTTCAACCGGAGCCCCTCATTATGTCCTGGTCAAGGAGCAGGTGCAAAAGGCCATGAAAGAGCGGAAGCAGAAACAGATGTTCATCATCGATATATCGGTGCCGCGCAATATCGACCCCCAGATCAATGATCTTGACAATGTATACCTGTATGACGTGGACAGCCTCAAGGGCATCGTGGACACAAACGTCAAGGAACGGGCCAGGGAGGCAGAAAAAGCAGAACAGATCGTCAATGAGGAGATCGGGGCCTTCCTGAAATGGTACGCTTCATTGTCAGCTACTCCCACGATAGTGGCCCTCCGCAACAAGGCTGAGGAAATAAGAAAGACCGAGCTTGATAAAGTCCTCAAAAAGCTCGGGCCAATGGAAGAGGAGAAGATAAAGGCGATAGACTATATGACCGCTTCCATAGTCAATAAACTCATCCATCCACCTACCGTGGCCCTTAAATCGGACAATGATGACAAAGAAGTGATGCTGGATGTCATCCATAAACTATTTCAATTAGACACAGAGAAAGGCAAAGATGAAGACACGTAAGATAATCATTGCAACAAGGGGCAGTAAACTCGCGCTCTGGCAGGCAGAGTGGGTCAAGTCTATGCTTGAAAAAAACAATAAAGGGATCAAGGTCGAACTCAAAAAGATCAAGACCACAGGAGACATGATACTTGATGTGCCCCTTGCCAAGGTCGGGGGCAAAGGGCTCTTCGTGAAAGAGATTGAAGACGCCCTTCTGAAGAAAAAAGCTGACCTTGCTGTTCACAGCATGAAGGACGTCCCGACCGAACTGCCGGAAGGCCTTCATCTTGCGGCAATATGCAAAAGGGAAGACCCGAGGGATGCGTTTATCGCGAGAGCGCAGAGCACAGAGCACAGAGCACAGACAGTGAAAAAATTTAAAGACCTGCCCCCTGGCGGGCATGTGGGCACAAGCAGTTTAAGGAGGATATGCCAGCTTTTGAACAAGAGGCCTGACCTCAGGATCACACAGCTCCGAGGGAATCTCGATACGCGCCTTAGAAAACTCGATGAAGGACAGTTCGACGCGATCATCCTTGCCACGGCGGGAGTAAAAAGGCTTGGTCTGGGAAAAAGGATCACCGAAGCCCTTTCTCCAGAAGTCAGCCTCCCGGCTATAGGGCAGGGCGCAGTCGGGATAGAGTGCAGGGTGGATGACGAGTTTATAAACGGTATTCTGAAAAAACTGGACCACAAACCGACCTCGATCTGCGTCAGGGCTGAACGCGCCTTTCTGAAAAAACTTGAGGGAGGATGCCAGGTGCCGATCGGTGCGTATGCAACATTATTAAGTCAGAAGTCAAAAGTCAAAAGTCAGAAGAGGGCAAGCAAGTCACCTGTCACCCGTCACGTGTCACTTGTAATAAAGGGGCTTGTTGGGAGCCTTGATGGCAAAACTCTTTTGAAAGCTTCAAAACGGGGTAAGCTTGCGGATGCGGAAATCCTCGGCACCGGGCTTGCGGAGATGCTGCTTGCCAAGGGGGCCAGGGAAATACTTGCCGAGGTTTACGGCGAGCAGGGGAGTAGCCGGGTATGAAGCTGTTCAAGGAATTGCGCCCTGCGAAGATCTTTTTATTCATCACGCTGTTTTGTTGTATATATGCCTGTTCATATTTCAAGAAAGAGATCAAGGAACCTCCTTTTGATTCAGAGACATCTTATCAGCAGGCCGAAGACCTCATGAACCGGGGATACAACGAAGAAGCGCGCAAAGTCCTCGAAGATATCAAGGGCAAAGACACATCCCAGCAATATGCAATATTGGCCAGACTCCGAATAGCAGACACTTATTTTGAAGACAGCTCGTATGAAGAAGCGGTCATTGAGTATCAATCTTTTCTCGATAGTTACCCGGCACACAAATATGCATCTTACGCTCAATACAGGATAGCCATGAGCTATTTCAAGCAGATCAAGACACCTGACGTCAGCTATTCAGTCGCACAAACAGCCATTCAGGAATTTGAAAGGCTGCAGAGAAACTATCCAAGGAACCCCTATATGGAGATAACCGAGAACAGGATCAGGGCCTGTTACCGCGTGCTTGCTGAGTATGAATTTTATGTCGGGAGCTTTTATTTCAAAAAAGGCGCATATATGGCTGCGGCCCAGAGGTTCAATAATCTGCTGCAAAGCTATCCTGACTCTGTGAATGAGTCTGAGGCGCTCTATTACCTCGGCCTTTCTTATGAAAATCTTGGGGAAAGAGAACGGGCTGTCAGTGCGTTGACCACTCTTATTGAGAAATTTCCAACGATCAAGCTTTCCAATGATGCAAGAAATTTCCTGTCATCATTGAAACAGAAGAAGTGAAATTTTATCCTGCCTTCCTCAACCTGAAAGGGAAACGAACTGTTGTCCTTGGCGGCGGAAGAGTTGCGGAAAGAAAGGCACTTACGCTGCTGAAGTCAGGCGCTTCAGTAAAAATTGTGAGCCCTGCTGTCACATCCCGGCTTGAACAGCTTGCGGACAGGGGAAAGATCATAATCATAAAAAGAGCTTTCAAACCCGGGGACCTCAAGGGGGCCTTTCTTGTCATTGCCGCCACTTCATCCCTTGACGCGAATATCAGGGCAGCGAAAGAAGCTGGGGCCCTCATCAATGTTGCCGACATGCCGTCAGAAGGGAACTTCATCGCTCCATCGATCATCAAACGGGGGGCCTTAACTATCGCCATATCGACTGAAGGCGCAAGTCCCGCCCTTTCAAAAGCAATAAGGAAAGAGCTTGAGAAACTCTACGGCGCAGAGTTCGCGGCGTATCTTAAATTTGTGGAATCAGTACGCAGGACAGCAATAAAGAAAATCACGGACGTGAACAAGAGAGAGAAATTTCTGAGGTCCCTCGCGTCAGAGAAAATATTCACTGCCATCAGGTGCAAAGGACTCCGTGCTGTTACCAAAGAGATAACGGCTTCTCTTGAAACTGTTATAAAGTAAATCAGATGCCGGCAATCGCGGCTATCTCATTGTGTATGCGTACTGCTTCGTCGCGGTTCCCTAACGTCCCCACCCGTATACTGATGGAAGTGACCTTCTGTCCCATATCTTTCAAAGAGATGTTGACCTTTGCGCCGTCTTTCTTGACAGCTTCGATGTCGCCTTGGCCCCCTTCACTCAAACTGCCCGACACACTGATCTGGAGATTTGCGAGAGCAGTGTTCGTTGCATCCCAAGCGCGTGCGTACTCAAGCGGATACTGTCTCTCCAGGCTGCCCTCTATGTATTTGTATGCCCCAACCCCTACTCCTGCGCCGACTCCAAGCAGCGCGAGTTCGCATCCTCCCAGGAATGTAAGTGACAGCAATAAGACCAGTGCTCTTGCGGTTTTTTTCATGTGACTATAGCCTCCTCTGTTTTTTTAAGATATATTGAGATACCAGAAATCAAAATAAATTACAAGTACATCTTTTCGTATTATTAAATCTCACAAAGGCAAGACTGGCTCAGGATTTCTCTAATCGCCGCAAGGCATTTTACATTTTTACTTCCGCGCAATTTCTGTCTTTATCCTTTTCTAAACTCTCAACTCCAAACTCTCAACTCGTTTTTAGTGGTGTCGTATAGAAATCTTCGCCAGCCTTGTTTTTGTGCCTTTGTCCCTGTGTGCCCTTATAACAGAGTTCAGCACAATGAATCAGCAAGAAACCATTATGGTACAATTGAACATGCTGATAGTACCTTTCACGGATAAAGACGCTAACAATATTTTCTCCTCAGCATCTGAGATGCTGAAAAACAGTGGTATTATAGCATACCCCACAGAAAGCTATTACGCCCTTGGAGCGCTTGCCACTGATGAACACGCAATAAGAAAATTGTATGACCTTAAACAGAGGCCAGAGGACAAGCCGCTGCCGGTTATTGTCGGGGATATGGATTCGCTTGCATCACTTGTGAAATATATCCCCTCTTATGCTGAAGATTTGATTGAACGGTTCTGGCCCGGCCCACTGACCCTGATATTTGAGGCAAAGGACCATATACCCGAACTGGTGACGGGAGGAAGCAAAAAGATAGCTGTAAGAATTCCCGGTGAGAGCATTGCTCTTCATCTCGCGAGGATATTGAAACTGCCGATCACCGCTACAAGCGCCAATCCATCCGGGAAGCCTGCTGCTGAAGAAGCAGGCGATATTGTCCGGTACTTTGGGAACAGTATCGAGCTGATCATTGATGGGGGAAAAGCTCCGGGGGGAAACCCCTCCACCATTGTCGATGTCACTGTTCAGCCCCCGGTTG
>QZKC01000016.1 GCA_003599425.1 Nitrospiraceae bacterium
GGACACGAAACTGCTCAGGGTCGAATGGGAGAGGTGAGGGCTGAAAGTGCAATAGTGCAATAGTGCAAATGGAGGTTATCCTGAATATAGGTTAAGTCTGCTAAGGCCTATTTGCTTTTCGAGAACTTTCAGGAACGCATCTATGACGGTTGTGTCGAATTGTGTCCCCCTGTGTTTGTGAAGTTCGGACAGGGCAAATTTGATGCCGGGAGCAATCCTGTAGGGTCTGTCCGAGGTCATGGAATCGAACGAGTCAGCCACGTGGAGGATCTTTGCGCCGAGGGGGATCTTTTCTCCCTCCATCCCGTACGGATATCCTGTGCCATCTATCTTTTCATGATGATACTCAATAAGGGGAACAATATCTGTAAGTTGTTTAATGTCTTTCAGGATCGCGGCGCCCTGTGCCGGATGTTTTTTTACGATCTCGTATTCTTCCGGAGTAAGCCTTCCGGGTTTGTCCAGCAGGTAATCATATGTTCCGATCTTGCCGATGTCATGCAGGAGTCCGGCAAGCCTGATATTTTTAATTTCATCGCTGTCTATCTGCATTTCACGGGCTATCTGTTCGGCATAGAGCGATACCCTCTCTGAATGGCCTTTGGTCCAGGGGCTCTTTGCATCAAGGGCATTTATCATTACACGGATCATCTTTAAGAACAGTTGCTCAAGCTCTTTGTAGGATTCGTTGATATCTTCAAGCATATTGAAAAAGGCTTCACGTCCTGTCTGTGCTTTTTGTTCCCTTGCCTTGATATCGTTCACTGCATGGGCATATATATCAACAAGTTCCCTGTGTTCTTTTTCCTGATTTTTTATTTCTGTAATGTCGAGGAAAGAGTGGAACCTCCCTATGGCCTTCTTTTCATGAGTAACAGGAGAGGTATATACCAGAAAATAATTTCCTGATGAAGGGATATAAAGTTCAATACCATCTTTTTTGTTGCTTTGAAGTTCACGGAACAGTTGATCGCACAATGCGCTGATGTCAATGCTGAACCGTTTCATTGCAGCATTGGTGAAGATGACATTGCAGGACATGTCTGTTATTACTGCCGGATTAGGAAGACTATCTATGAATTCCTGATGCGCTATTAAATATTCATCAAGGATAGAGACTGATTCATGATCAGTTTTTGACCGGCTCATGGTCCTTGTATAGCGACAGCTCGTCATTAAGTTTTTTAATTTCTTTCTTCAGTTCTTTCATTTTCAGTTCTCTGCCTACTGCCATCTCATAGAAATTCTCAAGGTCCTTTACCTGTTTCCTGAGATCCTGCTCGGACTGCTTCAGCTTCTGCTGTGTGTTCTTGATATCAGTGATATCGGTAGCAATGACAACCGTATGCATATAGTTGCCGTTCTTGTCCCTGATGGGACGCTGACTTACGTAGAACCAGTGGTCATCCTCGGTTTTTACTTCCATCCTGTCCATCTCTTCTTCTTTGCGTATAAGTTCGTGGCAATGTTGCAGCTCTGACGGGTCGCACGGTGAAAAATAATCGTAGCATTTCTTGTTGATGAGTATGCCCGCTGAAAGCCCTGTATATTCCGCAAAGCTTCTGTTGCACCTTTTTATATTGAATTCTTTGTCTATCAGTATGATGAATTCATTCACGGTATCGAACGTTACTTCCCATTCGATCTTGGCCCTGGTCACTACCTTAAGAAGCTGGTTATGCTCATCTTCTATCTGCATTCGCTGTGTGATATCCCTGACAATATGAATAAGACCTATCATCTCATTGTTTTGATTGAGGCGCGGGATCGACCTGATTTCTATGTATTTTTTGAGATATGGTTCAAACACTTCAAAAGTTGCCGGTTCTGCCGTTACCATGCACTTGCAGCTTGGACAGCCTGCTGGCGCTGATTCCGAGCCGTGGTAATATCTGAAACATTTGTTTACCCGACCGGGAGAAAGAAACGGCAGGTTGAGCATTTCGTGGGCTGCCTTGTTGGCCTGAATGATATTAAAGTCTTTGTCGTGGATGGTTATCATGTCAGGAATGGCGTTAAAAGTGTCCTCCCAGTCCTGTTTGGACTGCAGTACCATTTCTTTCATTTTCCTGCGCTCGGTAATATCTGTTATGGTCAAAAGCATCGAGGCCCGCTCCTCATGATCTTGTTCTGTCTTAGGTTCACCAATGCGGGATATGAGTGCAGAAAAAATCAGGGTGATGTCTGAGCCTTCAAGCTGGATGGAGAATTCTTTTTTCTGAGTTTCACCGTTATCAAGATTTTTATTGAGCTCCTCATGAAGAGGTTTTATGAACTGTTCAATGGTGAAGGACGGGAACTGTTCCTGCAGCTTTTCAAAGGCCCTGTTGAAGGAAAGAACATTCAACCGGTTGCTTAGGACAACAAGGATCGAAGGTACTGATACCACGATGTTGTCTGTATATTCCATTGCAGATCTGAGTTCCTTGAGAGCTCCCTCAATATGCTCTGCCATAAAATTAAAACCGGAGGCGAGTTGACTTACCTCATCATGGCTGTTCACACTGATCCTGGTCTCCCATTTCCCTTTTGCCAGCTCGATCATTCCATTGGTCAGCCTTTTTAAAGGCCTCGTGATCGTCTCTGAAAGAAAATATGCAATGCATAAAATGACGATTATCCCGGTGATAGTGATCCCCGATCCCACAATCGCAAAATGTCTGCTGATATGCTCGATGACAGAAGAAGGATAGCCCTCGTTTGTCAGTGTTTTCTGAAGGATGTCCTGGAAAAGGATGTTTATCATGATGCCGGAAAGCGACAGCAGGATAAAAAATGACATGAGAATATTGTTTCTTAAACTCGTTTTTGCAGATGAATTGTCAGGAGAAAATATTTTATTCATTTTTGTCATTTTTACAGTGTGAAATATATGCCCGCGAGAAATGTGAATATTGCAGCAAAGAACCCGGCAAAAGCCATGATCAGTGCCTTTGCACCATTGTTGCTCAGCAGTTTTTTTACATCAGCCTTCAAACCTATTGATGTCATGGCTATGGACCATGAGATCACATGGATGGGATTTATATAGGGCACTATTTTAGAATGCACTCGAGTCCCCTCTATCGAATACAACCATGTGCCGGCAACTCCCGCCGCAAGAAAAGCCCACAAAAACCATGGGAACGTAAGTTTCTTTTTTACAAGGCTTGAAAAAAGGGGAATGACGACAAGCAGCCCGAGATATCTTACAGATTTTACCGTAAGTGCGAGTGAGAGCATTTCAGACGCCTGCATATCTTTTCTCAGGAAAGGGGTATATCTTTCAGCGATCTTTACAAGTCCGGTGAACTGAAGCGTACTGCCGCTCAGGAAGCAGAAGTCCCTGCATTTTATATCCAGCAATGCAGCGATGAAGGGGATAACAAGGGCAAATCCTACGAACGCTGCTATGGCGACAGACAAAAGTGAAATCGAGACGTCGTCAGGTTCAGCTTCTATCGCAGGCGAAGCAACAGCAATGGCAGACGCGCCGCAGATGGCAGAACCGGAGGCCGTAAGATATGTTATCTGCTTTCTCTGTTTCAGCAGTCTGCCTGAAAGGAGTATGACGGCAAAATAGATAACCATCACTGCTATAATGAGTATCAATCTTGATGGTTCGACCTCCGTGATCCTGGCAAAATTCAGGCTGCTCAACCCGTAAAACACGATCCCCACGGGAATAAAGACTGAGATTGCGCGGGCAATCCCCGGTTGATATTTTCTCATATCCATAGATGAAGACCCGATGAGAATACCCAATAACAATGATACCAGGAGGGGATCGAAAAGCGATGAATGAAGCATATGCGTAAATGCAGTGCATAAAACCCCGATAGTGATGACCAGGATAAGGCCTGACCGAACTTCCTCTGACGAATAACTATTGTTATCTTTCATAGTGGTCAATTTTTCAATTAAAAAAAGCAGTTAAGATAAAAACATATGCCTTTTAATCGGCATGAATGAGTTAAAACTTAAATATATATGGGTTATCAGGAAATAATATGCTGATTTCTGATAAATTATCTTGTTATGAGCGCTTTAAAGACCGCAGGGATAATCATTATAGGCAACGAGATACTTTCGGGAAAGGTCCGTGATGTAAATTCCTACTTCCTTGCGTGTGAATTAAGAATGCTTGGTGTAGATGTGCGGCGGATATCTGTCATTCCGGATGAACCGGAGCTCATAGGCAAAGAGGCCGTCGAATTTTCCAGGGCGTATGATTACGTATTTACATCCGGCGGTGTAGGGCCTACACACGATGACGTTACCATGTCAGGCATAGCAAAGGGTTTCGGCGTTCGCCTCGTTGTCCATACTGAGATAGAAAAATTCCTGTCTGTGCGGTATCAGGATGTTATGAACCCGTCTGTCCTGAAGATGGCTGAAGTCCCGGAAGGTGCAGGGATAATATTCAATGATTCAATGCGGTTTCCCGTAGTGCTGTTCCATAACATATATATCTTCCCCGGGATTCCCGAATACCTTACAGCGAAATTTACGGTCATACGGGAGAGATTCCGCACAGCAACGTTTTTCCTGAAAAGGGTTTTCCTGAATGCGCACGAATCCGAATTTGCGGCGATCCTGAATCTGGTTGTAGAAAATAACCCGGATGTGCAATTCGGGTCTTATCCGGTGAAGGGAGACCAGGGATTCAGAGTGATCGTGACAGCAGAATCAAAATCCGAGACCTCACTGATCACCGCTTTGGACGATCTGCTGTCGAAGCTGCCGACAGCAATGCTTGTCCGTATTGAGTAAGATGGATGAACTTACAAAGGAATATGTCATTTCATATTTCACCAAAACCCTGCGGATGCATGGCGACAGGGCTGAAGCAGTGGGATGGACCTCAGTAGGGCAACACCGGCGGTTTGAAGGCCTTCTTGAAATTGCCGGATCCATTAACGGCAAGAAGATACTGGACTACGGGTGCGGTAAAGGTGACTTTTATCAGTTCCTGAAAGCCAGGAACATAGCAGTTGAATATACGGGACTGGATATCAATGCCGGCCTTATCGAACTTGCAAAGCAGAAATTTCCAGAGTGTAAATTCCGCGTCTTTGATATTGAACAGGATATATTGCATGAAGACTTTGATTACATCTTCCTGTGCGGTGTTTTTAATCTGAAGGTGGAGAGACTGCTTGAGACAGTACAGAATACACTGATAAAACTTTTTCACCATTGCCGCAAGGGATTGGCCTTCAACGGCCTTTCAGCTCATAACCCGAAAAAGGATTTTGAGATCAATTATTTTTTTCCTGAAGATATCATTGCATTTGCTTTAAGAAACCTCTCGCCTTATGCTGCGCTCAGGCATGACAGAATGCTGTATGATTTTACCCTTTTGGTTTCTAAGGATAAAGAGAAATAAGAAGATGAACATTCGTTTAATTAAACTCTTTTTTTCATAGACCGGTTATGATGTATTTATTATAATAAAGAGTCTGGTGCGCTGATGTTTTTTAGATAATGGGAAAATGCCGCTGCTGTAAAAGGCAAATTTATCTTGAATTGACTTCATATTCACACCTATGAAAACAATCCGGAAAAAAAATGGCGATAAACGTGGCGGGGGAAAAGTTGCTTTAGACCGAAAAAGCGCCAGGGAAGAGACGAAGAGGGCTGCACAAAGGAAACGGCCCTGTAGGGATTCGAAAAAAGAGACATTGGACTGGAAACAGATATTCGATTGCCGGACAGATAGCGCTTTCGTTACTGACAAGGATTACAGCATTGTCATGGTGAATCAATCTTTGGCCAGGCATCTTGGCGTTAGCAAACGGTCGCTGTTAGGGAAAAAATGCTACAAAATATTCCATGGAATGAATAGCCCGTATCCACATTGCATAAAATCTTCCTGCACGCAGCATCACGGCCCGAAATCATTGGATATTTATGATCCTTGCCATGATAAATATTTCGAATTTGCCGGCTATCCTCTTTTAAAGAATAAAAAGAAAAAAAGAGAAGTTGAATGCCTCCTTCATACGATCAAAGATATCACTGAACGCAAGAAGACAGAGAATGCATTGACGGAAAGCGAGAGGAAGCTCAGGGTTATTTTCGACAGCACGAGTGACGGAATGCTTGTCGCTGATATCGAGTCGATGAAATTCCTTGCAGGAAACAGAGCAATATGCACGATGCTTGGATATACCGAGAACGAAATTAAAAAACTTGACATCATGGACATCCATCCGACGGAATCACTGCCGTATGTTCTGAGCCAATTTAAGATGCAGGTAAAAGGCGAAAAAAGTATAGCGTTGAACATTCCGGTTATAACAAAGAAGGGAGATGTTTTTTATGTTGATATAAATGCTGGAAAGATAGACTTCGAGGGAAAGAGCTGCCTGATAGAAACTTTCAGGGATAAAACAGAAAGGAAAATCGCCGAAGAACTTTTAAAAGAATCAAGAAAGGAATATAAGAACATTGTCGACAATTCACTCGTTGGTATTTTTAAAACCACCCTGCAGGGGAAAGTTATCTTTGCAAATCAGGCAATGATGGATATTCTTGAATATGATTCTTCAGAAGAATTTAATAAAAGAAATATTGCTGCCCATTACAGGGACCCTAACGACAGGGAAGCAATGCTGGATATTCTCAGGAATGAAGGAAAGGTCATCAACTATGAAGTTGATGCAATAACCTGTAAGGGGAATGAAAAAACCGTCATCCTGAATTCGTTCCTCGAAGGCGATGTCATTTCCGGATTGGTGCTGGATATAACAGAAAGAAAAATTGCAGAAAATAAACTCAAGGAAATCACCGATGAACTTGAGATGCGTGTAAAGGAAAGGACAGCAGAGATCGTTAAAGCGAACAAGCAACTGCTTGTTGAGATATATGAGAGGAAAAAGATCGAGGAAGAATTGCGCGAGAGCGAGAAACGGTTCCGTGAAGTCGCTGCTTCAACTACGGACCTTATATGGGAAGGAGATGTCAGATGCAATGTGCTCAACTGGTTTGGAGACATAGACGGCAAGCTTGGATACGCACCGGGTGAATTCCCCAGGACTATTTCAGGCCATATGGAAGCAGTCCATCCTGATGACCGCGACATCTTGATGAAATCCATAGAAAAAGTGCTCGATACCGGTGATAATTTCTTTGCGGAATACAGGATACGCTGCAAAGACGGGACATACCGTTACTGGGACGAGCGCGGGAAAGCTACAGGATTTGAAGATGGTAAAGCAGTGAAATGGGCCGGGTCGGTCACCGATATTACCGGCAAGAAGGAGACTGAAGAAGAGCTTTTAAAGAGTGAGGAGCGGTACAGGACTATTTTTAATGAAGCCGGATTTGGTATCGCGAACGTAAGCAGCAAAGGTAAATTTCTGACAGTGAATAAAAAACTGTGTGAGATGTTTGGTTATGACTAGGACGAACTAGCACAAATGTCTTATATCGATCTGACATACCCTCATGACATGGAAGTTAGCCGGCAGTACTTGAATGAACTTAATAGCAATAAAAAAGAAAGTGGATCAATCGAAAAGAGATATGTCCACAAAAACGGACGGCTCATATGGGCCAATGTAACTCCAACTGCGATCAGGGACAAAGACGGAACAGTAAAATATTACATAACTCTTATCGAAGACATAACTGACAAGAAAAGACTCGAAGAAGAAGCAAGGCTTTTTCAGGCGAAAATGATTCATACGAACAAGATGACCTCTCTGGGCACTATTGTATCAGGGGTGGCGCATGAGATAAACAATCCAAACAGTTTTATAATGTCAAACGCCTATCTGCTGAATGACATATGGAAAGATGCCTTCAGCATTCTTGCAGTACATCACCAAAATGAAGGCGACTTTCTGCTGGGGGGCATTCAATTTTCAGAGCTTAAGGACGTTATGCCGAAGCTTCTTGAGGGCATTACGGAGGGGACTGAGAGGATAAGGAACATTATCGATGGTCTGAAGAAATTTGCCAGATCTGAACCATCCGATATTTATGAAAAAGCAGACATGAATCAGGTTATAAAAAACGCTGTGAATATACTTACCCCTCACATAAAAAAATGCACAACGAATTTCCATATGATCTGCAAAGAAGACATCCCACAGGTAAGGGGTAACGTTCAGCAGTTGGAGCAGGTAGTGATCAATTTAATCATGAATGCCCTTCAGGCATTGCCTGAAAGAGAAAACAATGTCTGGGTCTCAACTGAGCATGACAGGAGGGCGGGATGCGTAATGGTCAAAATAAGTGATGAAGGAGTTGGCATATCTGCCGATATAATTGACCGGATCACAGAACCTTTCTTTACCACAAAAATCGAAACAGGCGGCACAGGGCTTGGGCTCTCCATATCTTATGCAATTGTTAATGAGCACCGAGGTTCACTGGACTTCAGGTCAAAACCAGGCAAGGGTACCACTGCCACAGTGAGACTTCCTGTGTATGAAGAGTGACATATGAATAAAAAAGCCATACTTCTCGTAGATGACGAGAAACATATCCTGCTCAGCTACAGTCTTATCCTGAGGACGTCAGGATTCGATAGTGTAAGGACCGTCAGCGACAGCCGTGAGGTAATGCCGATACTCGCTGAAAAGGAAATTGCCGCGGTGATCCTGGACCTTGTAATGCCTCATGTTTCAGGGACAGACCTTCTGAATGATATGAGGGGTAATTACCCTCACATACCCGTTATTGTTATGACAGCGACTGATGAGGTGAATATCGCTGTTGAATGTATGAAAAGGGGCGCCTTTGATTATCTCGTGAAGCCAGTTGAGAAATGCCGGTTTGTGTCGAGCGTAAAGAAAGTTCTTGAAATCGCTGAACTCAGAGACGAAGTGTCATCATTGAGAGACCACTTTCTCAGTGACACCCTTAAAAATGCACCATCTTTTAAGGCGTACATCACGAGGAGCAAAAAGATGAACGATATCTTCCGCTATGCTGAAGCTGTTGCTGGATCAGCAAAGCCGGTATATATCTTCGGTGAAACCGGAGTGGGAAAGGAAGTCCTTGCAAAGATCATATATGAATTAAGCGGCGTGCGAGGGAAATTTATCCCCGTGAATCTGGCGGGACTTGATGATATTATGTTCTCTGACACTTTGTTCGGCCATAAGAAGGGGGCTTTTACCGGTGCAGACAGTGACAGGATGGGACTTATCAGGCAGGCCTCTGGAGGGGTGCTGCTTCTTGACGAGATCGGGGACCTCAGGGAGCCGTCACAACTTAAACTGCTCCGGCTTATGGAAGAACAGACATATTATCCTCTTGGCTCAGACACTGCTCAAAGTACCGATGCACGCATAATCGCCACGACGAACAGGGATCTCAGTTCACTTATTAAAACAGGCCAGTTCAGGAAAGACCTGTTTTATCGCCTCTCTATCCATTCAATATATATCCCTCCTCTGAGGGAAAGGAAAGAAGATATCCCTTTATTGCTGGAGCATTTTCTTGAAACTGCGGCAAAGTCCTTGAACAGGAAAAAACCGTCATATCCACGAGAGCTGATAACATTACTGTCGAATTACGACTTTCCTGGAAATGTTCGTGAACTGCAGGCAATGGTCTATGATAGTGTTGCCCGTCATACCAGGGGGATAATATCGCTGGACAATTTTAAAAATTATATTAGCTCAAAAGGGAAAGATATTTGTTCAGGCAGGGAGAATGTTGAGAGAGCATACCCATTCTTATTTGAAGGGATTGAAAACCTTCCTACATTAAGTGATATTGAAAAGATACTTATACAGGAAGCATTAAAACGGTCAGACAGCAATCAGAACATAGCAGCATCACTTCTTGGAATATCACGACAGGCTTTGAACAAGCGGTTAACAAGAAAGAATCAGAAATAAAAAGGCTGCAACTTTTTTTGCTTTCGGAGAAAAGTGTTTGTCTCAGATATTTCTAAATAATTCTTATTGTTATCCTGAATTTGAAAAGTGACATGTCAACTAAAGTTGCACCCTTTCATTTTATTTGGATTATGCCGAAAACTGAAACATCCTGCCAAGTTATAAGATAAATTAGTTCCATTCAGAGCGTGGCAATTTTTTTGCAATATAATTGCTGAGTATTTTGATAAATAAAAGGTTGCAGAGATTACCTTGAATTGCGAGGCAGGGAATATACCTTTTATCCTTTCGATATTATCAAGTCGAGCGATAAATATTTTCCCAAGCTATTCATTGCAAGTAATCTCGCATAAAAAAATGAGCAAAACTATTGACGATATGAAGCTGGAAATCAGCGATGACATTATAAATAACACAACTAAATGCAATAATGGCTTGTCATGTCTTTCAGGAGAAAGGGCCTGTCTCTGCGAGATAGAAGATAATTTTAACTGTAAGGTCCTTTTTGTGAAACCCAATAATTTGCAGACCTGCAGTTACCGGATGTCTTTTGGATATTCGTATGTCTGCACCTGTCCGACACGGAAAGAGATTTTCAGGCTTTACCGGATATGATCTCCCACTATAAGCAAGGCCGCCGCTTTTTTTAAAAAAATCAGAAAAACCCAAAGTGCAGTGAAATTATTTATAAGATTTTTTAATTTAATTTAATTAAAATCTCCTTGCAAAAAAAGTATTATTCTATTATGTTATTTGTGCAGCGGGCAGTGAAATCATAAAAAGGCTTGACAACCATTAGAAAATTTAGTAAAAAGTTTGTATATTTTACAAGTTATATTCATCTTGCAACATCAGAAAAGGAGGGATGTTCATGAAACACAGAAGGCTGTTTAACGCACTGATTGTGACAGGTTGTATCCTCGCATTATTTTCGGTGGATCTGTCTGCTGAAATGAGAAAGGGAGCCATTTCCCTGAATCCTCAAATCGGAGGCTTTGTATTTGAAGGCAATCAGAACATCGACAATGATCTGACGTATGGTCTTGGGATCGGCTACAGTTTTGATGAGAACTGGGCTGCTGAGGGAAACTTCAACTATGTTGATACAGAATCAGTATCACCGAGAGGTGAGGATGTGGAAGCTTATTTATACCGCCTCGACGCCCTTTACCATTTTATGCCTGACAGCAAACTGGTCCCTTATGTTGCCGCCGGGATAGGCGCCATCAGAGTTGATGGAGGTGTTGATGATACAGGAACAGACCCTCTGTTAAACTATGGTGCGGGACTTAAATATTTTCTCACTGACAACATGGCAATCCGCGGGGATGTAAGGCATTTAGTTGTTGACGGCAGTTCCGGAAACGAAATAGACAACAACCTGATTTATACATTTGGGTTGACGTACCTGTTCGGCGGGGAAAAGAAAATGGCAGCAGCGCCGCCTCCGCCGGCTCCTGCTCCACAACTTGTTGTTCCTGAGGTTAAACCTGCCCCTGCGCCGGAGCCCATGCCTGAACCCAAACCAGAGCCGGTAGCGCCTGCGCCAGCTCCTGAGCCGGTTACACCACCACCTCCACCACCAGCTCCGGAAGCAAAGGTTATCGTCCTTGATGATATCCATTTTGATTTCGACAAGGCGACACTGACAGATGAGGCAAAGTCCCTGCTGAAGCAGAATCTTCAGACCATGAAGGACAATCCTGGCATGAAGGTGCGCATTGAAGGGCATGCGTGTGCTCATGGCCCTGAAGATTACAATCTTCGGTTGAGTGACAGAAGGGCGAATGCGGTGAAGGAATATCTCGTGAACGGAGGCGTATCAGCCGACAGGTTGTCAACGATCTCATATGGAGAGACCAGGCTGGCAATGCCTGAGGTTCCTACACCACAAAACAAGAATTCAAATGAGGCAAAGGCCAACAGGAGAGTTCATTTTGAGGTACTGTTTCAGTGATCTGAACCATTGATTTTAAATAAGCAGCAAGGCAGAATTAAGGTAGAAGCGGCGACGTAGCCCTTCTACCTTAATTATTTGATATGAAGTACGCATATTTTGAGAAATTAACACTACTCTCCATTATCATGCTGTTCGCAGCGATATCCTGCACAACCACGAAAGAGATATCAGAAGTAAAAACCGCGAGCCCCGAACCCCAGGAGCAGATAAGAAAGGAAGCTCCGCCGAGTGAGGAAACGCTTCTGAAAAGAAAAGCTGAGCCTTTTATTGAAAAAAAGAAAATTCGCTGCACGGAAAACACTCCGTCTGTCTTCAATCTCAGCGGCATACAAGTCTTGCCGTTCATTAAAATTGCCTTCTCTGATATGGATAGCGACGGGCTGAGCGACATGGTCACCGGAGGCAAGGGAGGGTATCTCGAGCTCTATAAGAATTCGGGCGATGCACAGCTTTCACACTGGAACCATATAAACGGATATTTTGACGGAACAAAGGTCGGCGCGTTTTCCGCGCCTGCGATAGGGGATCTTGACGGTGACGGCATCCAGGAAATAGTGGTCGGGACCGGAGGTTTTTCAAGCGAGTCGGGAAAGATATTGGTCTTCCGGAATAAGGGGACAAGCGACTTTCCGAAGTGGGAAAAAATACAGGGGCAGGAAATGAAAATAGGAGATGACGCTGCAGTGACCGTAGTTGACTACAATTTTGATAATTCCCCTGACATTATAGCAGGCAACTCGGAAGGCAGGATATTCTTTTTCAGGAATGTTTCATCCGGGGAAAATATCAGGTTTGAACGCGACAGGTCATTGGCCATTAAAAAGCCCATTGATAAATATGTTGTTCCCGCTGCGCTGCGTCTGAAAGACAAGGTTGTCCTGATGGCAGGCACATCAATGGGTGAACTTTACCTGTTTGAGATCAAAAGCAGGGAGGGAGAGTTATTGCCGAAGAAGGTGAAGCTGGATTTTCATTCTGCGCGGTTTTTGTCTCCGTCTTTTGCAAACCTTCTTGAAAAAGACCGTTACGATCTTGTGCTGGCTGATGGAGATGGAAACCTTGCCTACTATGTAAATAAAAATAATAATTTCAGGGAATGGGAGAAAGATAACACGCTTTTCAGCGACAGGCTTGTCGGCGGTCCTGCATGCGCTCCTACGATGTTTCTTTCTGAGGACGGTATTTGCATGATAGTTGGGACCATAGACGGTAATCTGAAGTTCTATGAATATAATGGCGGTTACCGCGGCATACCCTGGACAGAGAAAAGAAAATTTTTAAATGGGATTAAGCTGTCCGGTTTTTCACGGGGTTTTCTTGCCTCCTGGGAGGGCAAGAATATGCTCATTACCGGTGAAAGCAGCGGGGAGATCAGGGCTTTCATCAATTCAGGCACCAGAGAAAATCCCTCATGGAAGGAGAAAAAGAATTTCTTCAGCGGCGTGCATACAAAATATCACAGCACCCCGACGATCTTTGATCTGGACAATGACGGCAAGTGGGAGCTTATTACAGGCGCTGAAGATGGAAGGATATATGCGTACCGCGTGAAGGGAATGCGCAGCGGGATTCCTCAATGGGAGAGGATCACGGGAATGTTCGACCATGTGCGGGTGCAGGGTTTTTCGTCACCCTCTTTTGTGACATATCAGAAGGCCCTCTATCTTTTTGTCGGGCAGGAGAATGGGCACATAAGAACTTTCTCAGCGGAACAGGCCAGTAAAGAAGATGCGTCACAGATGGTTTTCCTTGAAAAAGATGTCCTCAATAACATTACCATGCAAACCCACAGCTCTCCATTTGTCGTGATGAACCGGGACAAGATCGAGCTTATCTCTGGTGATTATGACGGCAATATCAGGCATTTTTACTGCAGCGAAAGCTGATCTCATTTTATTATGCGTCTGCGCAGGAGCCTGAAAGGGTAGGGCGCAAGCAGGCCTGCCACGATAACAAGCCATAGGATATCCTGCATCACTCCGTATATTTCACCGGATGAAAAATTCCTGCATATGTTAACGAGGTGATAAAGCGGCGTAAAGTAGGCTATCTTTGTTACGAAAGCCGGGAAGGTATTCAGCGGAAAGAATATCCCTGAAAACAGAAAACTCGGGGTCAGCAGGAGGGTGAAGAAATAACTGAACGAATCGATCCCGGGCACGAGAGCAGTAGCTATGAGGGATATCTCAGCGAAGATCAGTCCGCTTATGAAAAGAACGGGCAAAGCAAGCACGATAACCGGAGAATCGACAAGACTGAACATAGAGATCACGGCAATGATGATCGCTCCGTAGAAAGCGCTTTTGGTGGCTCCCCACAATAGTTCGCCTGCAACAAGATCGATCAGGTTTACAGGAGTGGAGAGTATTGCATCAAAGGTTTTCTGATATGTCATCCTGACGTAGGTTCCGTACGTGCACTCGGATGCCGTGGCAAACATTGAGGATGAGGCGATCAACCCCGGGGCTATGAACTTGATGTAAGGCATCCCTTCTATTGTCTGAACAAATCCGCCGAGCCCATAGCCCAGTGCAAAAAGATACAGCATAGGCTCCACGAAATTGAACGCCACGCTTGATTTGTAGAGTTTGGTATAAACGGTGAAGTTCCTTTGCCATACCCGGAACGCCCTTTTTATATTCATCCTTCGAGGCTCCTTCCCGTAAGCTTCAGATAGACTTCTTCAAGATTTCCCTTGTGCGTGTCCATGAGCCTTGCGGGCGAGTCTATAGTTATTATTTTACCGGAATCCATGATAGCGACCCTGTCGCAGAGTTTCTCTGCCTCTTGCATATAATGTGTCGTGAGTATAAGAGTCATGCCTTTTGCTTTAAGCTGGTTCAACTGATCCCAGACAGAATGCCTGCTGTGCGGATCAAGCCCGGTGGTAGGCTCATCAAGGATGAGCAGTTCAGGGCCGTTTATCAAGGAACGCGCCAGGAGAAGCCTCCGTTTCATGCCGCCTGAAAGGCTTGTTATTTTCACAGTGGCTTTCTCTCTGAGCTCCACAAAATCGAGGAGTTCCCAGGCCAGGCGGGATGTTTCTTTTTTTGAGATATCGAAATACCGTCCATACACGATCAAGTTTTCAAGTACCGTAAGGTCAGGGTCCAGATTATTGTCCTGAGGCATTACTCCCAAGCGTTTCTTAATATCACCAGGGCTTTCCATCACATTCAAGCCAAATACAGTCACTTCTCCTGATGTTGGGGGGATGAAACAGTAAATAATGCTCATTGCTGTGGTCTTGCCAGCCCCGTTCGGCCCGAGGAAGCCGAAACTTTCCCCTTTCGTGATCTCAAAATTAATACTGTCGAGAGCGCACAAGGACTTATAACATTTTGTAAGATTTCTGGCTTTGACGATATTCATAGAGGTCATTATAACATCCGGGATGGTTTAGTATTTATGCAAAGGCGGGAATCAGGAAGAAATTTTGCAGGAGTTTGATTAATTAAACCCTGCTGGATTCCGGATGTTTTTTAGATCTGCCTTTCAGAAGGAGTACGAGGATCCCGATCATGATGCATATGATTCCTGCAGCAAGAGGTATCATTTTTGCTAAAGTGATCCTGCCTTCATAGTATTTCCCCTGATAAACACTGAAAGAATATTTGTGAGGTTCTTTTTTGAGATAGTCGATGATATCTCCAGTCGTATACCCGGTCCTGTATGCTCCTTCGAGATCAAATCCCATTTCATACGCAAGGGCTTCTGCAATCTCGACATCAGTTCTGAGCGTGCCTTCTTTCAATATGATCTTTTGGGGTGAGGATTCATCTTCTGAAGGAAGCAGCGATTGGACAGCATAAAGCCATATCCCGATGACGATAAAGATCATACCTGCGGTTATATATCTAACGTTCATGTTGATCCTTTAAGATTTGCCATAAAGTATCACTCATCGCATAAAACTGTCAATATGCTGCTTGTCTAATTGACAGCAACACCATAATGATAAGAACAAGAATGATAGCTATTCCCGGAACACCAGGAATTAATTGACAGTACGGGATCATTTATCAATAATTCCCTTGAATATGCCTTTCACCTCATTCAGGAGCTCCCCATGAATTGCCGGGGGAGCGGCAATGATATTACCTGATGAGAGATAATCCTTTCCTCCGTTAAAATCAGAAATGATGCCCCCGGCTTCCTGAATAAGCAGGCTGCCGGCTGCAATGTCCCAGGGACTTAAGCCGATCTCAAAGAAGCCTTCGCTTCGCCCGCATGCAACATAGGCGAGGTCGAGCGCCGCGGAACCGGCACGCCTTATATCACTCACACGGCTGAAGATATTTTTAAAAAGCAGCAGGTACGCATCAATGAGCTCTCTTTTCCGGAAAGGGAAACCAGTTGAAACGAGGCTGTTTGCCATATCACGCGCCACCGATACTTGAACAGGCTTGCCGTTCAGAAAACATCCTTTGTCTTTTTCAGCGGTGAACAGTTCATTTCTTACTGGATCAAACACTACTCCGAGTATTATGTCGCCCTTGTGCTGAAGCGCTATTGAGACAGAAAAAAAGGGGAAGCTGTGAATGAAGTTTGTCGTACCGTCAAGCGGGTCAATGATCCAGAGGTATTCTCCTGACTGCATCTCTTTCGGGGACTCTTCCGCTAAAAACCGGTGTTGCGGGAATTCACATTTTATGGTCTTGATGATCACCTGCTCTGATTCCCTGTCGATACGGGTCACGAAATCAGAGGCCTGCTTGGCAGCAATATCATCCTGTGACAACGTCCCGGTATTCCGGGCAATGAAATCACCTGCGAGCATTGCTGCCCGGAAAGCGGTGCCGAGAAATTCGCTTTTCTGGCTATTCACGGTGTTCCCCCCATATCAGAACATGACGGTCGCTTGCGACATCAATGATCAGGTTCGTAAGACCTGAATCTTCAAGCTGCTGCTGAATTTCCTGAACGCTGTATGCTGCAAGGAGAGAATTAAAAAAATCTTTCCTTAGTACGGGCGATGCATCAGCAGCATATTTTTGTACCATGTCCCCGGCAGATTTTACAGTATCAGGCCGCAATAAGTCCATAATAAAGACCGGTACCCCGGGTCTGGCGCACTGACGGACAGTCTGCCAGAGGACAAACGGATCAGGCAGATGATGCAGCAGGCTGTTTGAAATAACTGCGTCATATTTTCTGTCTGATATGTTTTTGTCAGGGAGCATGCACTTTCTCAGATTGATCTGATGCTCAAATCCCTTGCGCTTCACATCCGCTATGCCGATATCAAGCATTGCCTGTGCGCCATCGATGCCTGTAATTCTTGCTTCGGGGAACGAGCGTGCAAACCTGATAATTACGTCAGCCGTTCCGCATCCGAGGTCCAGAACCTCGCCTGTGAGGAAATCAGGGAAGCGGGATTTAAAATGCTGCACAAACGCCTCATGCGGCTCCGAGAAATCAGCCTCTGAATAGGCCTTTGCCTGTTCGGCATCATCCATTAAATCAGGTTCAGGGATGCGTTCCATACCGTCTTTACTGCTGCTCTATTGCTCTTTTGAACTTTTATCATTTCCATTGGTTCTGAATGTCATAGGTCCCGTGGCGTTTAAAAACTTTCTTCAACTTGTTCAGGTCATCGCCGGCAAGGCCTTCGACAGAGTAATCACCCATCTTTTCTTCATTATGGAGATAATAGAGGTAGCCGATTTCCTCAGGCTCAAAACCGATCACCCTTGCAGCGATACCGTCAGCTTTGACAGGATCTGCAGAGGCTATCGCTATTCTCATATCAACAGGCGTTCCGTCAACAGGCCCGTTATTTTCCATGCACACATACCCGTCAAGCACTACAAGGTCAGGCCACGTCCTCTTTGCGAATTCAACAATGTTGTGGTGGATCATTTTTACACTCCTCCGGTATGCGGGATATTGTCTGAACAGAAAATTTATAAGCCATGGAGGGAACTTCCTTCTCGCCTTTGAGACTGTTCCCGGAGGCAGTCTGTCCAGAAGCGTCTTCGGGGCATCCACTTCAATGCCGCCCTTCATGCCGTGTATCATGGCCATGTCCTGTCTCAGCACAAGGCCTGCCATGTTCTTAATGCCGAATGTCGCGATGGCAAAATTGTGCGTCTTGGGAATCGAAAGAGATATCCTGTAATCAAATTCCTGAACGCGTTTGGTGATCCTGAGATGAGTATCTCCTACAACAGAGTGGATAGGGCTTTCTATCACTTCTTTGTCATTATCAAAGTCAGTCAGCGAGACATTCCTGTATTTCTTTTCAAGACGGTAGTAATCATAATCTTCAAACACCTTTGTTGTCGGGAAGTTTTTGTAAAAAGCAGAGGCAGAGCTTTCGCCGACTACTATGGAAGTTTCCGGAACAATAGCGCGGATATATTCAATCACAGCCTCTATCGCCTCAACGTGAGTATTTGCAAAATCGGGTTTCAATGCCACGAGGTTCGGCTTGATCAGGATATTGGTCGCCTTCCTGACTGGATCCAGATCTTCCCGGATCAGCTCGAGACATTTTCTGATATTGTCTTTTCTGTCGTCACCTTTTATCAGGGCTGCCTTTTTTTTATTGCTCATATCAACTCCTTGATAAGTTTTTAGTCAGTGTTTCAGAGTAACAACTGACGACTAACCTAAATTAATCATAAATCCGGAGCAAGTATGGTGAGAGAACATATTGTGCAATACATTAGCATTGCTATACCGTAAAACTTTTTGTTTGCACGTGTATAGTTTGACTATTTTATAATCTATTGCGTTCAAGATGTTCTCGAACCATGGCTTGCTCCAAAGTAATTTATGAATAATCCGGATTAAAAAACGCATTTGTCTTTCACGTACTCAAATGAGCCATCATTTGCCCACCGGTCCAGTAGAGCAGGTTCTTTTAATTGCTGGCCTCTGTATCTCGATACGGATACATATCCTGTTTTCAGGTCTCCGAGGCCTGTCATGTCGCCCCACAGTTTTTCAAACTGCGCAACAGGATATACATCCTCCTGACCGCTGCCCCACACATATTTCACGTCCTTTATAGTGACATATGCAGGCATCTTTTTTTCAACATGGCGCAGGGCATCAATTATCCTTTCCCGTGATCCCTGGTTTGATTCCGCATCCAAAAGAATGCTCCTGTTCAAACTGAAATAATCGAGCAGGCTGTCAATGGTGATCCAGTTCGTATTCGTATTGTAAAAACTCAACCTGTATTCGTCATCTTCTCGGGGAAGCGCCATGCCCTCGACAAGACGGATTTTCCCATTCACCAAAGCAAGTCCGCCCCCTGTATCCTCAATCCTTCTCGGGGTTACTTCAAAAGTAATGCATGAACGGCTGCTGATATGAAGGCCGAGCAGATACGGCTCAAGGTTAACACCCAGTGTATCAATGTTATGGCAAAGCATATATTTCAGTCGCGGATGGTCCTTCAGCATTTTTGCAAGAGTGCCGTTCTTGATGAGGTTGGGGATTTCAAACCAGTGCCCGGGAGGATTGAATCTCATGACAGGCTTGTTATCAGAATAATCTCCGCCTTCGCCTTTTTCTTTTGTCCATGCGATTAACGCGCGATGCAGGTCTTCCTGAATTTTCTGCGCGTTGGTATCCATTTTCTGGCTCAGCTGGTCTTCCCGGTAAAAGCGGAGGTCCCGTTCCATGGGATATACCCTGCGGCCTATTGATAATCCAGGAGAAAGATACAGTGCTTCGTAATTGAAAAAACTGAATTCACGGAGATATGTTTCAATGGCATCATGTGTCAGATAACTTGTTGTAAAGACATGGGGGATTTTATGTCCTGACACCTTGCCGGTCTTTTTTGATTTTGCGAGATGTATCTCCATAAAGGTCCTGAAGGCTCCATCCATCCAGATGAACGGATTGATCGGTTTAACAACTGCAGCGCCCTGGGTCCACCGGCTTCCCATCCCACCGGCAAAAGTAACTACTGCTGCCTCGTTATTCCTGAGGGCTGTGATACCAGTTTCGTAAAATCTCTTATCACTTTTTTGAGCTGAACATGTCTCGGTTGTGTCATTCCGGGCTTGACCCGGAATCCAGTTTTTTTTCAGGATTCCCGTTTTCACGGGAATGACAGAATTAGAAATGTCTTCTTCAAAATGAAAAATGTCATCATATGCAACATCCCCGATCACTGTTGATTCAGGAAGCCGGTTTTGGGCAAGGCCGATTTTGCCGCTCTTTAACAGCATCTTCATGTGTTCATGAGAGTGTGAATCAAAGCCGTATGACTGTTTGATTTTGTCTTCAGTTAAAAATTCATCCATCTTTTTTGAAGATGAAATTGAATCGAAAATCTCAGGTATCTTCGCATCCCTGCTTTTCAGTAACCTTGCCACGATCCCGTCATGGTTTATTTCAAAATCATACACCACAGGGTCAATAATGAAGGGCAGGGAAGCATTATATCTCTGTTTCAGTTCAAGCATGACCTCTGTGATCCTTGTTTTGAAAAGTTTCCTGATCATGGGATCGACAATAAAGGCCATTCCTCCCCCTGACATGCCACCAAGCATAAGGAACCCCCAGTAGTCTTTCCCGAACTCTTTTTTTACACAGTTGATCAAGTCTTCCGTGAAGGAATTGTGGACCCAGGGGATGACTTTCTGAAGGGCCTCCTCCCAATCCTCTGTCGTCAGTCTGCCCAGTAATTTCATATCACCTTTCATGAGCGCATCCACGATATGATCAAACAGGTCTATCCCCCTTATACGAGCATCCCATTCACGTTCATGCTTTAAAAGATATTTTTCGGTCACCATTTCAAGGATGGGGCCAACATCCCGGGATATTCCCCCATGGACCAGTACCATCGAATCACAAATCTTTTTTTCTATCTCCTCCGGAATATCTGCTTTTGAGAATACGGTATGCTCAGGCATAAGGCATCCCCTGCTGACGCCGAACTCAGGGTCTCCCTGCTTGGAGAATGTACCGCTGATCACTTTAATCCCCGGCCATAATCCTCCTGAATCCTGCCAGCCTCCGCCTGAGCCGCCAAGCCATTCACCAAGTATGGCGCGTGACGCGACTGTCCTCCTCACTTCTTCACCCAGAGCGCCGGACTGGTGAGGTATCTGGCCGCTGAATCTCATCAGGCGGGTGATAATTGTTGCAAGCAGAGAGGTGCTGACAGCAAGTCGTGAACCTTTGGGGATATTATTTACTTTTGTAACTACCTCAAAACCACCCGGCTTACCGAGAAGCCTGCACAGGATATCCTCAAGAGCGATATTTTTATTCTCAAAGCATGGTGGAACGATGCCCGATGCAACGACAGCAGCCTTCAGGAGAGAGAGATAGTCGTTTCCAAAATTGAAAAGTTCCCGCAGGCCTGACACTTTCTTTGAAGCTTTCAGGTCTGTAGACCGTAAGAGTATCACAGGCTCTTCGATATAGCGGCAATAGCACTCACAGGGAGGAAGAAGCGGATCGCTGCTCCCCTGTATTCTCAGATTTACGGAGAGATTTATCACCCGCGCGCCTTCGGGAAAATCCATTCCGAGAAAGAATATATCAGACCATCCGCTGTGAGAAGGGTCGAGCCTCACAGGAGACGCATCCATTCCAACTGGATACAGGCCTGTTGCAGTATCAGGGGTTGTCAGCTCTTCAGGGACAGTATAGGGATAGTCATCTATTCCGATAATATTGTATAAAAGAAAATTCTCTTTGCAATTGCTGATTGACTGCTTGACCTGATCGAGTAAGTATTGAAAGGAAAGTTTGTGGTATGATTGAGCTAAAGCACTGCATAATGCTTGAGATGTGCCGTTGCGCATTCTCTCCAGATAGATCTGAATTGATCGTTCGAAATTCCGTTCAAAGGCGGCAGTTATTCCATCAAACAGGATAGTTCCGTGTTCGGGTATATTCTTATCATATTGAAGGCAGTATCCGTAAATGTAAGCAAGAAATAATGCGGCCCGTACTTTGTGATAAAGGTTTTGGGATGTCTTCCTGAAGGACTCCAGTTCTTCTGCAAAGCGAAGCAATTCATCAGTGGTTCTACCTTGAAGAAGTGAGCTTATGGAGCGGTTCCGAAGGGTATTATCCTCACTTATTATCGTCTGGATCAGGGCATTTGTCATGGTGGAGTTGCATTATTTTACCATATGACAGTCTTTTTCCCCTGTTCGAAAAGAATGAAAGCCGGAGATGAAAATATAAAGTCTTCAAATGTATTTATTGGAAAATTAAATTAGACATTCAGAAAATTTACGATATGATGTAAAGATGGACAATCGCGATGAAGTCTGATTCCAGTTAGACGCGATAAGAATTGAAGTTAGATATTCATCAGGTCTTAAAATCGTATATTTCAGGGAAACAAATGCAGCAAGGGTTGCGGCTATTGCAAATATGACACAGAGGAGGTGATAAGCAGGAATATCTGAACAGAACTATCTTGCTCAAGTATCGAGACAAAACAAAATAAAATTATGGAGGTAGTAAATGAGAAAAATAGCGACGATAGGAATATCGCTTTTATTTATTGTCAGTTTATATTTGGCGCATAGCATGACATCTTCCAGTGGGCCCGCTGCAATAGCCAGGGATAAGGGGGCACAGACGTATACAGGCAAGGTTTATGTGGCTGGTATGGGAGGACACTTTACAGAAGCAGATGTTGTGATCGACCCTTCTGCTGAGGCCCCCATCGTTGTGAAGGAACTTGGTAGATATGAAGTAGGGAGCAAAGATTCTCATCCGATCCATGATATCAGGATTGACAGTAACGACAATACAAAAATGTTCTGGTCCACATACAAGACTGATGCAAAGGCCCAGGGGAAGATTCTCCATGCAGGGATAACAGACCTCAAGAGCGCCAAAATCCTGAAAGATGAAAAGGTTCAGATCCCTGACAAGGCTCAGTGGACAGGGGCTATGTACTGCGCTTCAGGACAAACGAAAGATTCATATCTTCCGGTTACCATGTCAAACGAAGGCTATATCGATGTCTTCGAGAAAAACACGCTGAAGCTGAAGCACCGTGTTTATCTCGACAGCATCGGGTTCAAGAACAATTATCAGTTTTTCCATGGCACGAATTCACCGGATATGAAGGCCTTTGTGATAACTGCAAATATGACAAAAGAATGGTCTGCGCCGGATGCGCCTGCAGAACGTCTCGGCCAAATTGAAATTGTTTCACTTGATCTTGCTGCTCTCGAAAAAGGTGAACTGAAAGTTTTGGGCAGGAGTACGATTACCGGCTCACCGCAGAAAACGATCACGTTCAGGCAGAGTTTTACCCCTGACGGCAAGTATCTGCTTCAATCAGGTG
>QZKC01000061.1 GCA_003599425.1 Nitrospiraceae bacterium
CTTTCGATAAGATTCGAAGTCTTTTTTCAAAGGTGTCGTATAGAAATCCTTTGCAGCCTTCCCTTTGTGCCTTCCATTGGAACAGAGTTCGCTATGAATAATCAAGGTTAGCAGGGTCAGGCACATAGGCCTGCCCCTACATTAATTCTCAATAACTTTTATACCTGTTCGTGATCGGAAACCGCCGGTCTTTGCCGAAAGCCCTCGGCGTTATCTTGATCCCCGGCGGAGCCTGGCGTCTTTTATATTCAGCATGATCGACCATCCTGATCACTTTCCGGACACGCTCGAGATCATTCCCTGCCGCAACGATCTCGATAAAACTCCGGTCTTCTTCAACATAAGCCTTGAGTATTGAGTCGAGCGCCGGATAAGGCGGCAGCGTGTCCGTATCACGCTGGTCCGGCTTCAGCTCCGCAGTCGGTTCTTTCATCAGTATTCTGTCAGGGATCAGGCCCCTCCCCTCTTTGCGGTTTCTCCATAAACAAAGTTCATACACAAGAGTCTTGGGAACATCCTTGATAACAGCAAACCCTCCGGCCATGTCTCCATACAGTGTTGCATAGCCCACGCTCATTTCTGACTTGTTCCCTGTTGTCAGGACAAGCCACCCGAACTTGTTGGAAAAAGCCATCAGGATATTTCCACGTATCCTTGCCTGAAGGTTCTCTTCAGTGATATCCGGCCTCATCCCCCTGAAGGGACTGGAAAATATTCTCAGATATTCCTTAAATACGCTGTCTATGGGGATCGATAGAATTTTGATCCCGAGGTTCTTCGCATGAGCGAACGCGTCTTCATAACTTTCACGGGAAGTATACCGGGAAGGCATGAACAAGCCGTGCACCTTTTCTTTTCCCAGCGCGTCCACGGCAATCGTCGCAACAAGGGCGGAATCAATGCCGCCGCTCATCCCGATCACCACATGTTCAAAGCCATTCTTACGCACATAATCCTTCGTCCCGAGAATAAGCGCTTCGTATATCTCTCCTGTATCGTGCACTTTCCTGGTGTTCTTCTGCTTCAGAACAGGCTTTTTCCCTTTAACTGAACGAAAAGGGATGGCCTTTTTTTCAACAAATTCCCCTTTTGGCAATAAACGTTTCAACTCTGCCTTGTCCTTGCGGGACGGCATGTATGATTTTCCGGAAACTTCTATATCCGTTATTATCAATTCCTCCCTGAACTGTCTTCCCATCCCTGTAATGAGGCCCTTCTCATTAACGATCAGGCTCCCGCCGTCAAAGACAAGTTCGTCCTGGCCGCCGACTGTGTTCACATAAAAGATCATCGCACCGCATTCGCGTGCACGTGCTGACAGCAGTTCTTCGCGTATGGACATCTTCCCCATATGATATGGCGACGCATTGATATTGATGATGATGTTTGCCCCTGACAGCGCCTGTATCTTTGAAGGGCCGTTCTCGCGCCAGATATCTTCGCATATATTCACACCGAAATTGACTCCTTCGAGCTGATATACGGGGAACCTCTTGCCGGCCCTGAAATACCGGTACTCATCAAAAACCCCGTAATTCGGGAGATGCCTTTTGCGATAAACATCAATCAGAGTCCTGTCCGAGATCACTGCAGCAGCATTATATATCCCGTGATCCCTGTCAACAAAACCGGTAATGACCACTATATTCTCGGCAGCATCACGGATTTCATGCATGGCATCAATATTGTCCTGTACAAACTGGTGTTTCAGAAGGAGGTCTTCAGGGGGGTATCCGGTGACCGCAAGCTCAGGAAACACGACAATATCGGAGCTCACGCGTCTTGCTTTTGTGATATAGGATTTTATCTTTCTTACATTTCCGGTGAGGTCTCCCACAGTGGGGTTTATCTGCGCAAGGGCTATCCTGAGTTTCTTCATCAGTTAAAATGATAATGATACGCATGTGGTTTGTAAACCCCTCTCATAGAGCTATAAGCTGTCAGCTATCAGCATTCAGCTCATAAATGCTTTTTTCCGCTCTTTCCGATAGCTGAAAACTGATTGTGTGAAAACTGATTGCTGACTGCTGTTATATCATTATGCTATTATGTATTGCTTTAAAATAAACCACTGAATCCCGGTATACAAGGAATAATTACATGGAATGGATAACGGACCCCCAGTCATGGATAGCGCTTGCAACACTTACAGCTCTTGAAATCGTCCTTGGCGTCGACAACATTGTTTTTATTTCCATCCTTGCCGGAAAGCTTCCAGAACATCAGCGCCCCAAGGCACGGCTGATCGGCCTTGCCCTTGCAATGCTTACCAGGATCCTTCTTTTGTTCTCACTCTCCTGGCTTATGAGTTTGACAAAACCGGTCTTCTCGGTTCTATCAAACGAGATCTCGGGACGTGATATCATCCTCATCACCGGCGGGCTGTTCCTTCTTGGAAAGAGCACCCTTGAGATACATGACAAACTCGAAGGAGAAGAAGGGCATTCTTCCACCCGTGCCGCCGCGGGATTTACAGGCGTGATCATCCAGATAATGTTCCTTGACATAATTTTTTCACTCGATTCTGTCATCACTGCAATCGGCATGGCGAATCAGCTTGTGATCATGGTCGCCGCGGTTGTTATCGCTGTTATTTTCATGATGGCGGCAGCGGGCCGTGTAAGCAGTTTCATCGAGCAGCATCCGACTGTCAAGGTGCTTGCCCTGAGTTTTCTCCTCCTGATCGGTGTGGCCCTTATCGCGGACGGGCTTGATCTGCACATACCCAAAGGATATATCTATTTTTCTATGGCGTTTTCACTTTTTGTAGAAATGCTGAACATACGTCTTCGCCGCCGGACCGTGCCCCCGGTGAAACTTCGTCAGCCGTATACGGACTGACCTCTCATTCCCGGCATTTTCAGTATTCATTGACTCTCTTCAGTGCGGGCGATATAATTATTCTTGATCAATACTGAACCTGTGTTCATATTTTCTTCAAATGATTATGCATAATGTAAGGTAAATTATTTATGTTTCTTTATTAACAATTAAAACAACTGGAGACTATATGTTACTGAAAAGAATCCATGCTCTTATCCTTTTCGCTTTTTTACTTGTTGGTTACAATCTTCAACCCGCCGCGTATGCCGAGGAGACGAAGATACCGCAAGACTCCGTTGATTTCCTCACAAAAACAGGGCAGGCCCTGGCCGATATTGCCGAGGCTGTCAAACCTGCTATCGTAAACATCTCAGCCTCAAGGACTGAAAAAATTACTGAATCACCTATGGACCCCTTTTTCAATGACCCGTTTTTCAGGAGATTTTTCGGAGACAGGTTCAGGCACCCGGAAGCGCCGCGCGAGCGGAAATCCTTCAGCCTCGGCTCCGGCGTGATCGTCACGTCAGACGGTTATATCCTGACAAACACTCATGTGGTAAGAGATTCTGACAAGATAAAGGTGCTTCTCTCCGACAAAAGGGAGTTCACCGGCAAGGTCGTTGGCAATGACCCGAAAACAGAGATATCTGTTATCAAGATAGATGCAAAAGACCTCAGCACCATTCCTATGGGAGATTCAGACAAATTAAAGGTTGGAGAACTGGTGCTTGCTGTCGGCAATCCCTTCGGCCTGAATCAGACTGTAACCATGGGAATTGTGAGCGCTGTGGGGAGAGCAAATGTAGGGATAGCGGAATATGAAGACTTTATTCAGACGGACGCGGCGATCAACCCTGGCAATTCCGGCGGAGCCCTTGTCAACGTGCGGGGAGAGCTCGTGGGAATAAATACTGCTATATTCAGCACGACAGGCGGCTATCAGGGTATAGGATTCGCTATTCCAAGCAGTATGGTAAAGGTTATCATGACCAGCCTTATTGAGAAGGGAAAAGTCATACGGGGATGGCTCGGCGTTTCAATACAGGCGATAACTCCGGAACTTGCACAGCAGTTTAAATTGAAAAAGGACGTCGGGACGCTCGTAGCCGATGTTATTGAAGGCAGTCCTGCTGAAAAGGCCGGTCTGATGCGCGGCGATGTTATCATAGAATTTGACGGGAAAGAAGTGAATGAGCCTTTTCAGTTGAGGAATATGGTCGCAAATACTCCTCCGGGTGAAACCAGGGAAATAAAGATAATAAGGGAAGGAGAAATGCAAACCCTTCATCTCACTATAAGTGAACTGCCGGTTGAGACAGAGAAGGTCTCTCCTGAATATCAGAATGCGCTGACAGGCGTGACAGTTCAGAATTTAACGCCTGACATTTACAAACAATTACAGCTTCCAGATAAACTGCGTGGCGTTGTCGTAGCTAATATTGAAAGCGGCAGTCCTGCTGAGGCTTCATTGCTGCCTGGTGACGTTATTCTTGAGATAAACAGGAAAGCTGTAGCTAATACCGATGATTACAAAAATATCGTATCAGAGATAAAGCCTGAAAAGGATATCCTGCTGCTGATCTTCAGAAAAGGGTCCACCATCTTTTTGGCTATCAGCGGAAAGTAGGGAAATCCATACAGACTGTTAGTAATATCCATGCAGCAAGTTGCTGTATAATGATAACTTTCAGTTGTCTTTCAGGCAGGTTTCATTTTTTCTCTTGTTAGCATATAACTTGCTTGAAAAGCAACGATCTTCTTTGAAGAGACATTCTTTAAATCTCCATTGACGGGATCCGCATTAGATTACCTGAAAGTTCGCTAAGGGATCACACACTGAAGCTTAACAGGAGCAACAATGTTAAAAATTAAAATCAGGCCGGGACGTGCCATCATGGGACATTTATTCGCCATAATGACCATGATGTCTCTTCTTCTTGCTTTTCTCATTCTGCCAGTAAATACCGCTTTTGCACTTACACTTGATTCTATTTTTCCTTCAAACGGAGCGACAGGTGTAGTGGTTGACAGCCCTGTAACCATTACCTGGTCAGATAATGTAAACTGTGCGACAGTCACCACCGGATCAGTGACGATAAGGCCTCCTACAGGTTTGACCTGGGCCATGACGTCATGCAGCGGCAACAAGGCAGTATTTGTCCCCGGAGGCCAAACAAGCTCAAAGATATATACCATCACAGTAACAACGACTGTGAGAGACCTGTCCGGCGATGCAATGGCAGCCAATTATCTGTCGTCGTATTCAGTAGCCGATGTCTCAAGCGCCTGCAAAGACCAGGACCTGGACGGATATGGCTATCCGGGCAATATAGCATGTCCAAAAGGCGCTGCCTCAGACTGCAACGACTATGTCGCATCTATTAACCCCGGAGCATCAGACAATACCTGTAACGGAATCGACGAAAACTGCAACGGTATTGCTGATGACAAGTATATCCCGACTAATACGACCTGCGGCACAGGAGCATGTGTAACCACAGGTCAGAATGTCTGCCGGTACGGTATGATAGTGAACACATGTACACCGGTAACGGAAGGCCCTGTCAGCAATTTGATGTGCAGCGATGGAAAAGACAATGACTGTGACGGAAAAATAGATTCAGCAGACTCCGGCTGTTTAGCACAGTTGACCAGATCAGTAACGTTAACATGGCTTAAACCTGCGGCGAATACTAACGGCACCCAGTTAACTGATCTTGACGGATACAGAATATACTATGGGCAAACCTCCCGAAATTACACAAGTGTAATGGATATTAATAAAACTACCTCATACACTGTAAGCAGTTTATCGCAGGGTACGTGGTGCTTTGCGGTGACGGCTTATGATATTGCGGGAAATGAAAGCGGCTATTCAAATGAGGTTTGTAAAATAGTAAATTAGACAGCCCGGAGAGCTTCCTTCATTACTGCTGCAAGAGGGACATCATACTTCCTGGCTAATTTTTTGCAATCCTCATATTCAGTAGACACTTTACTGATCTTTTTGCCTGAATATGCGATCTTGATATTCACCTTTCCATATTTCGTCTTTACAGGCCTGAGCTCTCTCCGCAGAGTCGTTCTTTCCGCGCGGTAGAACCTTACCCCAATGCTTGTTGTTTCATTGAGAACTATATCCGTAAGCTTTTCCCTCTCCTCTTCCCTGCACAGCACACTCAATACAATACCCGGCCTGCCCTTTTTCATTATGGTCTGCGTCAGGAAGACATCGAGCGCTCCGGCTTTCAATAGCTTTTCCATAACATACTCATAGACCTGGGGGTTCATGTCATCAATATTGGTCTCAATGACCGTAACTTTTTCTTCTTCTCTTAGATTCTTTCCTGCTGACTGCTGACTGCTGGCTCCTGTCTGCTCTCCCATGATCATCATGAGCACATTCGGCTGATCTTTAAAGTTCTGTCCTCCCGCTCCTGTGGCGGTTTTCAATATATGCATATCAGGCATAGGGCCGAATTTTTCTGCAAGTGATGACATGAGCACTGCCCCTGTAGGAGTGGTCAACTCAAATAAAGTGCCGGATGAATACACCGGTGCGCCTTTTAAAAGTTGAGCTGTTGCAGGAGCTGGAACCGGCAAGGTCCCATGCGTAGTCTTTATCGTACCGCTGCCAAGGTTCAAAGGAGAGGAATACACTGTTTTAATACCGAGAAGTTCCAGGCCGATCAAAGTCCCCATGATGTCCACTATGCAGTCAACCGCTCCGAGCTCATGCAGGTGCACATCCTGCACCTTTTCTCCGTGTACCTTTGCCTCTGCCTCAAAAAGCCTCCTGAAAACAAACAGCCCCTTTTGCTTTATTTCATCAGAAAGTTTAGAAGTCCTGATTATTTTCTCAATGTCTTTCCATCTCCTTACTTTTTCCTTTTGTCTGTGCCCTGTATTCTTTGCTCTGGCTTCTGTCTTTAGAACTACATCCACCTTTGTCGCCCTGATCCCAGCCCTCTTTACCTTTTTCACCGTTAACTCATATCCCCGGACAGGCAGCATGGCAAGTTTCTTTTTCAATTCTTCAAACTGCGCCCCGGCGTCAACAAGCGTTCCAAGGAGCATGTCACCGCTTACGCCTGAAAAACAATTAAAGTATGCGATCATCTTATTCATAACGAACTCCGTTCTGATGGAAGGCGCACCGTGACAAAGGCACAGAGGCACAAAGGGCGTGTAAAGATGTTACTAAGGAGTTCATAAGTATGAGAACGTGATTTGTCACTCCGGCTTGTCCGGAGTCTTTCTCCGAAAAGATTCCCGACAAGCGGGAATGACACCTTACTAATGAACTTATTAGTAAATGAAATTTAAGATGTTTGGAAATTAATAGCATAATTTCATGTCAGCGTATTTATCTTGTGCGCAAGCACTCCAGCGCCGAACCCGTTGTCTATATTCATTACTGCTATCCCTGGTACACAGGAATTCAGCATCGCAAACAGAGCTGTTATTCCCCCGAAACTCGTTCCGTAACCCACTGATGTCGGAACAGCAATGACCGGTTTGTCGGTCATCCCGCCGACAACGGAAGGAAGCGCGCCTTCCATCCCGGCAACCACGATGATCACCCGCGCGTCCCTCATTACATCTTTGTTGCCCATAAGCCTGTGCAGCCCTGCCACACCGACATCATATACCGAATGCACTTTACTGCCAAGAAAAGAAGCTGTCACTGCGGCTTCCTCGGCAACCGGAATATCAGATGTCCCTGCCGTAAGGACAAGGACATTGCCCTTCTTCTTCTTTTCCTCTCCAATGGAGATAATGCCTGATGCAGGATGAAATACGGCATTTCTTATCTTAAGTGAACGGTACATCTTCTCTGTTGCCCTGGATATCAGAAAACTGCTGCTTCTTTTATACATCGCCCTGGCAATGGCAACTACCTGCTTTTCAGTCTTCCCGGACGCAAAAATTACCTCAGGCACCCCCTGCCTGAGATGCCTGTGGTGGTCCACCTTGGCAAAAGTGATGTCTTCATACGGCAGGTGCTGGAGTTTCCCTACAGCCGCTTCTACAGAAATGCCGCCTGCTTTGACATCATTAAGGATTTTTTTTATCTTTTCATTTGTCATGAGAACTCCGACTTCAGTGTCCTGTTCATGAGCATCTTTACAGCTTCAACAGGTGCTTCATCCTTATATATGACGCTGTAAACATGCTCAACGATCGGCATCTCGACATTGAACTTCCTTGAGAGTTCATAGGCTGACAGTGCGGTAGCGACACCTTCAGCAACGCTTTTTGTAGAGGAGAGAATGTCTCTAAGCGTCATCCCCTTGCCGAGATTTACGCCGACAGAATAATTCCGGGACAAGGGGCCTGTACAGGTAAGCACAAGGTCGCCCAGCCCGCTTAGCCCTGAGAAGGTCCTCGGATCAGCACCCATGGCTTTTCCCAGACGCACGATCTCTGCAAGCCCTCTCGTGATAAGCGCTGCCCTCGCATTATGGCCAAGTTCAAGACCGTCGGATATCCCTGATGCTATTGCAATGACATTTTTTAAAGCACCCCCCAGTTCAACCCCAAGAACATCGGTATGAGTGTAAACCCTGAAATAACTCGTATTGAAAATTTCCTGAAGATGAAGTCCTTCAGCCGTTTCCTCCATAGCAAGAGTTACGGCAGTGGGCGCTTTTTTGATTACCTCTTTCGCAAAGCTCGGGCCTGAAAGCACCGCCGCTTTCCGCCCTGTTATCTCCTGAAAAATGGAAGACGCTGTAAGGAGAGTGCCCTGTTCAATACCCTTTGATGCACTGATGATAACCGCATCCTGCAAAATAGAATCTGAAACATCTTTGAACACGCGCCTGATAAACTGGGTCGGGACAGCATTCAGGATATATCGGGCTTTTTTAACGGCATCTTTCAGATCGCCAGTTGCCCTGATATCTAAAGAAAGCGGTTCTCCCTGAAGGTACGTACTGTTCGTATGGGATTGGTTGATCTCCTCGACAATATTTTTTTCAAGAGCCCAGAGCGTCACATCATATTCTTTCAGGGCCAGAAGATGCGCAAGGGTCGTCCCCCAGCTCCCGGCGCCTATAACAGTCATATAACTCATATCTCAGCCTTTCCCCTTCTGCCCCTTCTCTATCTTCGCCCAGGTGTCCTTAAGCGTCACGGTACGGTTGAATACCAGTTTTATGTCCGTAGAATCCGGGTCGATGCAGAAATATCCAAGCCTTTCAAACTGGCATCCGCTGCCGGGCCTTAATCCGGCAAGCTCAGGTTCAATATAGCATGAAGACATGATCTCCAGTGAATTCGGTTTCATGCAGGAAATGAAATCGCTGCCTGCTTCGGTGTCTTCCGGATCAGGTTTCATGAAGAGATTCTCATAAAGGCGCACTTCAGCTTCAAGCGCATGAGCTGCCGAGACCCAGTGCAAGGTCGCCTTTACCTTGCGGCCATCAGGAGAATCTCCGCCTCTCGTTGCAGGGTCATAGGTGCAGTGAACTTCTTTGATCTGCCCGGTACTGTCATCCTTCACCACCCCGGTGCAGGTGACGTAATAAGCATACCGAAGACGAACTTCCCTTCCAGGGGACAAGCGGTAAAATTGCTTTGGAGGGTCTTCCCTGAAGTCCTCCTGTTCAATGTATAGGACTTTTGAAAAAGGCACCTTGCGCGTTCCCATCGCAGTGTCTTCAGGATTATTCACGGCCTCAAGTTCTTCCGTCTGATCATCAGGATAATTGGTAATGACCACTTTTAAAGGCCTCAGCACAGCCATAAACCGGGGAGCTGTTTTATTCAGATGCTCACGTATACAGTATTCAAGCAGTGCGATATCAACAACACTATCCCTCTTGGCAACGCCTATACGGTCGCAAAAATTTCTGATCGCTTCGGGAGTATACCCGCGTCTGCGCAATCCTGAAAGTGTCGGCATGCGGGGATCGTCCCAGCTGTTCACATATTTCCCTTCAACAAGCCTGAGGAGCTTGCGCTTGCTCATGACCGTAAAACTGAGATTGAGCCTGGCAAATTCTATCTGCTGCGGGTGATACACATTCAACTGGCGCAGGAACCAGTCATACAAAGGCCTGTGGTCCTCAAACTCCAGGGTGCAGATGGAGTGTGTTATCCTTTCGATGGAATCGGAAACGCAGTGGGCAAAATCATACATGGGATAAATGCACCACTTGCCGCCTGTCCTGTGGTGTTCTGCATGAAGAATGCGGTAAATGACAGGATCGCGCATATTGATATTGCCGGACGACATATCGATCTTCGCCCTGAGCGTACGTGAACCGTCCCGGAACTCACCAGCCCTCATGCGTGCAAACATGTCCACATTCTCCTCAACAGAACGGCTGCGATAGGGGCTTTCCTTTCCGGGTTCTGTCAGAGTACCGCGGTACTCCCTCATCTCGTCAGGGCTCAAATCACACACATACGCCTTGCCCTCCCTTATCAACTGCACGGCATATGCGTACATCTGATCGAAATAATCAGACGCATAATAAATCCGTTCTTCCCAGTCAAATCCAAGCCAGCGAACATCCTCCTTGATGGATTCAACGTACTCGACCTCTTCTTTTGTCGGATTTGTGTCGTCAAACCTCAGGTTGCAGAGCCCTCTGAAATCTCTTGCTATGCCGAAGTTCAGACATATAGATTTGGCATGGCCGATATGGAGATACCCGTTCGGCTCCGGCGGGAATCTCGTATGTACCCTGCTGTCGTATTTACCGGCGTTGAGGTCCTCCCGGATGATCTCCCGTATAAAGTCTGACGGGCGCACTGAGTCTGCCTCGCTCATATCTGCATTTCCTCTTTTTCCCTGTTTCTTAAATCGGCTCTTTACAAGGAAATATTGTACCACATTATCCGGTTTTGTGACGTTTCATATGAAGAGGATAAACCATTGAATTTTGGCACGTGATAGTTGTCACATAAATCATTAACCCAAATAATGCAATATACCACAGAGGCCTCAGAGATATATGTGAATAAAAAATAAAGTGTCACTCTGCATGATATATCAAGTAACAGAAAAGCCCCTGGAGGTAATATGCTTATGTCCATGAAATGTAAGGCATGCGGCCGTCCTATCAGCGATAAAATAAAAAAATGCATGTGCGGGTACGACAATGAAGGGTGGTGCACTGTGGAAGCAAATGATGTCATCCTTGAAAACAAAGAACCGGAAGTAGCACGTGTTCATAAGGAAGCTGAAAAAAATCAAAAATAGCGCTTCATTTCATTCACCATCTTTATATACCTGGCCGCCGTACTGCCATCTGTAATCATCATTCCTGATAAAATATCTGAAGTTAATTACACGCCAGAACCGTTTCCCTTCACCAATCCATTCCACCGGCAATGCAGTCTTGCCTGCCGGATCACCCTGGCCATATCCGGTCAGGTAAACCATAAGTCCCACGCTTCCTGATTCATCCCTGTACAGTACGGGTTTATTAACTGAAAGCGCATCAATTCCATTCATAAAACTCTGTACATCTTTGCCCTCGTAATATGATCTGATGAACATTATCCCATCTTCAACAAATCTCTGAGCTTCTTCAGTAGACATCTCTTCCTGACTGATATTTACTAATTTGCACTCCCCTGCCGAGATGCCCGAAATATCAAGCGGGTAAGACATGCCGTGGGATTGAAAATACTCCTTCACATTATTTTGTGAACAGGAGGACAGAAGCAATAAGACGATCACATAATTTAGCGCTGCCCAAATAGTATGTTGACGGATGATCATACTTCCCAAGTAGTTACTTGACGTATTCCCAGGTTTTGATATACTGAGATTGAAATAGTATATCAGATTACGCTGAAAGACAAAGTACCATGAAAAAACTGTATGTGACAACCATCTGCCTCCTGTTAATTTCCTGCGCCCCAATCCTGACAAAGAACGTCATGCAGGAGGGAGTTTATGATTTCAGGCTGTCTGAACTCAAACAAAACCCCGACCTGAACAGGGGAAATCTTTTTATACTCGGCGGGATTATTGTAAAAACTGCTCTAACTAAGGAAGGCTCCCTGATTGAGGCGATTTACGTGCCGGTGAATTCCATGGGACATCTCAAATCTCCGGGGACTTCAAATGAGCGTTTCCTCGCCATTTACAGAGGCAAGGATATCCTGGACCCTGTTATCTATCATGAAAAAAGAGAGATCACCATCGCAGGTGAATTTGCCGGGACACGGAAAGGCATTATCGGAGAAATGGAATATGTCTATCCTTTATTCAATATAAAAGAAATTTACCTGTGGGAAGAAATTAAAGCTTCCGACTATTACAGGTATCCTCCATATTTTTATCCTCTCCCTCACTATCGTTATCGCGGATATCCTTACTATGATTACCCGTATTATCCCTATTATCCATGGTGGTACTGAAATCTGCAGTCCCTGACGCTGAATGTGAGGTTATCTCAGTTTTCAGAAAGTTACGAACTATGCAAGCTATAACGGGCGGGTTTATTGCATACTGATACCTGTTGTATATATGCTTCCTGACCTTCATTTTTAGTTTGAACTCATTTACCTGTTGCTGAAGCTGCCGGGCCTGATCAGAAAGCGCTGTGTAGCGTCTGATGATTCGGCAAGTTTTCTAACTTCGTCTGCAACCACGGCAAAACCTCTTCCCTGCTCTCCTGCGCGTACAGCCTCAATAGCTTTCAATGCCAGCAGATTGGTTTGGCCGGCGATATCATTAATCACTCTGATTATATCTCCAATCTGTTCAGACCTTTCCAGGCGCTTCTATGACACCGGCGGAATCATTCACTGACCTGGCATCCCATGAATCGTCTTTTCCACAACTTTACCTCCTTGAACAGCAAGATCAGAGGCATCTTTGAAGGAATGCCCCTTCAAACTCTATCCTCGGTTTCCTCGCCAGGTCCCCACTCCATTAAAGATGAGTAAAACAAGCTTCAAAAATCGTTATAATAAAATTCATATATCAGCATTTTTAAACTGCCATGAAACAAAAGATCAGCAACAATTTTGACAGATCGTTGATCCCGCTTAAGACACACTTCACAAAATATCTCATTCGTGCAAATGCACTGCATGAGATGGGTTTTAAGGAGTGGGTCTTCCATCCCGGGATGCTGTTCAATTCCCATGAAAAGTGGTGGGACAGGCCCGGGGAACGAAAGACCTCTCACGAAGGACTGGATATGTGCCTGTTCAGAGACGCTGACAATAAAATATCAAGACTTAAAATAAATACGAAGGTTCCAGTGATGTTTGATGGCGTAGTGACAAAAATCCTTGATGATTTTATGGGGAAGACCATAATCATTGAACACACCTTTTCGAACAATAAAAAAAGCAGATTATGTACACTGTACGCTCATGTAATGCCGCACCCTGATATTCATCCCGGAGCAATAGTCAGCAAAGGAGATATAATCGCGGCTATCGCTGACACAGCAGGATCAAGATGCGGTATTTTGCCACATTTGCATATTTCAGTCTTAGCGATATCTGAAGACATATCATATGAAGAACTCAATTGGGAAAACATTGGCACAGCACGCGGGATCGTTCTGATGGATCCGCTGGAGTTTATTGACTGGCAGTATGCAGTGATGAAGGTTGTTCTATCCGAATATCTCTAATACCCAGCATTTACAAAAGGGAAGATTTTACCGTCCCTCCTTTCCCCTTGAGTTATCTTTAGGGGTTTTTTTATCCGCCAGTTATCATTTCAGCAATATCTTTATTTTGATCCAGAAACATGCTATAAGAGGGTTAAGACCATCAGGGAATTTGAGAAACAGTAATAAAGCGGAGGATACCATGCATCGGCTAATGATGATTGTTCTACCAAGTGTAATGTTTATGGCTATCGTCCACGCATATACTGGAACGAACGAGCTTAAGAATTTCCTCCGGAATATTTTTACTCAACAGGAAAGCAGGCAGCAATGAACCTTCCACGAAAAGCAGCGGCGCCGCTTGTCTCCCTGATCGTTCTGGCAATGCATTCATGCATGAACGTGCAGTATCTCAAAACAGAAAAGGCGAAGCCTGCCGAGATCACCGGAACTTATACTCTTCTGCTTCATGGAGGCAGGTACAGCGATGATGTGGAAAATGTGGCGGTCATTGACAAGGAGGGAGACGCCTATTACTTTGAGATATTTGCGCCACCATATGACTACACAGCGCAGAATGGAGTACCTGCGTCAGAAGCTTTGGAAAAAGCGAAGAAGCACGTCAGGTCATACCACGCTTTCCTGGGGCCGTGGTTAGGCAGGATACTTGACAGGGAGGGCAATGTTATAGGATATGAAATAAGGCCGTTATATCACCCGCTGGAATTCGGCCTTTCAGATATTCTCTATATTGATTACGGCTTGAAAGACAACAGGGTCATTGTCAAGATACGAATGAGATACGAGGTTCAGGAGAGGGACATCTTCCATAACAATAGGCCTGGAGGGGCTACTGACTGACCTTTCTGAAGGCCTTGAAACCGGCCTGCGATGTCATTTTATAAATATCAATGTCCCGCACAGGGCATTCAGAGACCATTTTCGCAAGGTTCTCAAGCTTTCTCCATACCATAAATTCGAGCGAAGCTTCGTAGATGACAACACTTCCGAGCACTCTGCCTTTGCCATATATATTTGCGATCTCGAGAAAGGCACCGGCCTGGGCAGAGTTTTTGAACTGAAAATATCTTTTAAGGCTGTAGACCATAGCGCTTCTCCTGCTCTCCTGTTATTTTTATCGGATGAGTGATCGATGGTCTTTAATTCCTCCCAGCTCCTGCTCAGGTGGACCGGTTGCAACTACGATAACGTGTCGCATAAAATAGCTTATACAACATTGCAACAATAACAGATCATGTTCCAGTGAGGGCACCTTGTTCTCCGTGCTATATAATTTTCATATCATTAAACTGATTCCCGCTGCAATAGCCCTTATCCTTTTGTGCGCTTCTTACGCCAACTGCTCCGACACAGTACTGAAAATTGGAGGCACTGGAAGTGCATTAGGCTCCATAAATCTGATCGCAGCATTTTTTGAAGCCTCACAACCGGATATAAAAGTTAAGATATACCCGAGCATGAGCAGCAGCGGCGGGATCAAAGCTGTTTCAGAAGGATCGATTGATATTGGGCTGAGCGGCAGATTACTGAATGTTGAAGAGCAAAAGATGGGGCTGTCTGTCTTTAAGTATGCACTATCCCCTTTTATTCCCGTTGCCCACACTGACGTAGTAATATCTTCACTTACAACAGATGAAGTCATCAATATCTACAGGGGTGAAAAACTGGCCTGGCCTGACGGGAAACGCATCCGCCTGATACTGCGGCCGTCACATGACAGTGACACTCAAATTATCAGGGGGATATCTCCTGAGATGGGGAGAGCTGTTGATGTCGCCTTTTCCCGTGAAGGTATGCTGACTGCTGTAACAGACCAGGAAAATGCCGACATAATTGAAAAGACCCCCGGTACGCTTGGTTTTTGTACCCTCACTCAGGCTATAACTGAATTGCGCAAATTGAAGATACTCTCTTATAATGGCATACCGCCTTCAGTCAATACCCTTTCAAGCGGACGATACCCTCTTTCCAAGCCTCATTTTATAGTAACAAGGCCTGAACCGGCTGCCGCAGTACGCAGGTTTATTGAATTTCTCACGTCTGCCGAAGGCAAAAAAATAATGGAAGAAGCCGGCAATCTTATTGTCGTCGACACTTCAGGAAAATAATTTTGAAAAGTCACAACAACATAAGCCGTGCTATCGCCATCCTTACAGGCGTGGTTATAGGCATTATTATAATTGCCTTTCCTCTCGGATATTTTTTCCTTTCATATAACAATGCTGTGGGAAACCTTGAAGCTGAAGCAGAGATCAACGCCAGACTTATTACAAAAATAATCAGCACGGACCCTGAAATGTGGGAATTTGAGCAGATGAGGCTTCAGGAATATCTCGCGCACCGTCCGGGAAGCGGATTTGCAGAAAAAAGACGCATCATAAGCAAAAGCGGCAAACTTGTCGCCGAGCATGCCGACAAACTGGATACCCCGGTTATTATGCGGGTGGCAAACCTTTATGATGCCGGAACCATTGTGGGACAGATCGAAATATACCGCTCTCTTAACCCGGTCCTCGTAAATACAGGGCTGATTGCCCTGTTGACTCTGCCGGCAGGCCTGGGGGTATTTCTGATATTATGGTTCTTCCCTATAAGGGTGATATATCGAGGCGAAGAAAATCTCCACGAAAGTGAAGAGAGGTACAGGGAGCTATCAAGGGAATTTCAATCCGTCCTCGATTGTATCCGCGATCCTCTGTTCAGGCTGGATCCTGATCTGAAGATCCTGTGGGCAAATGAAGGGGCTTCCTCAAGTCTCGGAATGAAAACAGACCTGATACAAGGGAATTACTGCCACGCCCTGCTGCACAACCATTCCACTCCCTGTGAAGACTGCGCTGCGCTCAGGAGTTTTGAAACAAAGAATGCTGAAGCAGTACAGGTTGCAGGTCCGGACGGCAAATTGTATGATGAACGGGCATTCCCGCTAATGGATGAAAAGGGAGAAATAATGAGTGTTGTGATGGTGTCTTTTGACATAACAGAAAAGATCAGCCTTCAGGCCGAACTGATGCGTGCAGGCCACCTGGCCTCTCTCGGCGAGCTTGCGGCAGGGGTCGCACATGAAATAAACAATCCCATTAATGGCGTGATTAACTATGCACAGATGCTAACTGATAAAATGGAACCTGGCTCCAGGGAAGAAGAGCTGTCAAGACGTATTATTAAGGAAGGCAGCAGGATAGCTGATATAGTACGGGGGCTCCTCTCTTTCGCCCGTGAAAGAAAGGACGATAAAATACCTGTCCGTATCGCAGATATCCTGAATGAGACGTTCAGTCTCACAATGACCCAGTTGCAGAAAGACCATATTATTTTAAAGACAGATATCCCGGAAAACATCCCGGAGATAACAGCAAACCCTCAGCAGATCCAGCAGGTCTTTCTGAACATAATTAATAACGCACGGTATGCCCTGAACAGTAAATATCCAGGCCCCGATGAAAACAAGAGGATGGAAATATTGTGCGATGCTGTTAACATCCACGAAGCCCGGCTGGTTCGCATTTTTTTCCTTGATCACGGCTCCGGCATCCCTTCTGATATCCTGGACAAAGTAGTGAATCCTTTTTTTACTACGAAGCCTCCCGGAAGCGGCACAGGGCTCGGCCTGAGCATCAGCTACGGATTCATAAAGGATCATGGCGGCTCTCTTCAGATCGAGAGCAAGGAAGGAGAATATGCAAAGATCATCATTGAGCTGCCGGCAATGAAACCGGCTTTCACTCAGGGAACTACTGGAAAAGTTTCCTGAATAATTCACCCTTCTGGATCTGCATTTCAATATCTTTCATATCTTCATCCGATAAACCGATTATGGCAAGACTGTCAGCTTCAAACGGGTACCGGGGGTCATGCGCTGTTGGGCTCAGAACATATCGGGCTGTTAAATAATCGGCAATGTGCACAACAGCCACATGACCGACATATTCTACTGCCGCAGATGGTTCATGGTGATACAACGTTGCCTGGATAGTGGTACCGGGCAAGTTCCATTCCTCAGCCAGCCAGCTTCCTATCTCGGCATGGGTAAAATCCAGCGCCTCTCTTTCCGCTTCAAGAAGCGGGGTGCCGTTTTCAAGCATCTTCAGCACTTTTGAGTAAGAATCAGAAAAATACCTGTTGAGCACCATGATACCCAGATCATGCAGCATCCCGCTGATCCATATTTCATCAGATATGCCCGTGCGCAGATGTTCAGACAGCATTTTCGAGACAAATCCCGCTGCCACCGAATGATTGTATATCTTCTGGTATGCGACCTTGTTCTTCCCGGCATCAAAAAGGGTCATCAGAGAAATTCCGACAGCCAGATACCTTACCCCGTTGAACCCGATCCTGAAGATCGCCTCGCCTAACGTCCTCACCGGCGCGGTCTTCCAGAAAGCAGAATTTGCCAGGCTCAATATCCTCGCTGCTATGGCAGGATCATTCTCAATGATATTTTCAAGTTTGTTTATGGAAACAAGGTCATCATCCAAAAGCATCAGTATCTCCTGCGCGACAACAGGAAGGGTAGGCAGTGCGGGTATTTTCTGCACGTGAATGTTCAGCGATTTATTTCTTTTCATCAAGTCCCCTCGTGAAACAAAAATACAAAACCTGACCTGTTTATATTAGTTTATTCATTTAACGTATTCAACAACCCGGCTTCACTCCATGACGACATATTCCCTGACCTTCTGAAGCCTCTTGCCCCTTATTCCCAGGTCCTCAAGCTGTGTGATCCGCCGTTCACGTCTTGTCTTCAGTATCCTGCTGACCGAATCAGGGCCGAGCCCCGGGACTTTCAGCAATGTTTCCTTGTCTGACGTATTGAGCCTGACCGGATAGAATTCGGGATGACTGTCCGCCCAAACCTGTTTAGGGTCTTTATCAAGGCTAAGATTACCGTTTCTGTCGATAAAAATGTCCTGACGGTCAAAACCGTATCTGCGGATGAGGAAGTCAGCCTGATAGAGACGGTGCTCACGTTTAAAAGGAATTTCCGGATCATGCATCTGCCGCATCTCGCCGGGAATAACCGGGTCCCCGAGGCCTTTCTGGTACGCTGAAAAATAGACACGCTTAAAGTTCAGACGCTTATACAGGCCGAACATGTAATCTATTATCTCCGAATCAGATTCATCAGAAGCGCCGACAATGAACTGCGTAGTGCATTTCACCCTTTCAAATCTGCGCCCCTTCTCAGTCAAAGTACTCATAAGTTTTATGGGACGGATGATGTCTCTCATGTAATCCTTTTTTCCTGAAAGGATTTCAAAATGTTTTTTGCCCGGCGTCTCTATATTAAGTGAAACACCGCTTGCAAGTGACAGGGAATCCTCGATCGCAGCATCAGAAGCGCCAGGAATGATTTTCAAATGAATGTATCCCTTGAAATGATGCTTGCTCCTGAGAAGGCGGGCGACAGTGTTTATCCTGTCCATGGTGTAGTCGGGATCCCTGACAACCGCCGAGCTCAGAAAAAGTCCAAAGACCTCTTTCTTCCTTACATATTCCATAAATATATTTGCTGTTTCTTCGGGCTGAAGCGTACAGCGGCGCACATTCGTCTGAAAGCGCAGCGGGCAATACTTGCAGTCATTTGAGCATGCATTGGAGAGAAGGGTTTTCAAAAGAACGGAATACCCGCCCTGCGGCAAAGCAACGGGATACAGCCATTTCCCATCATGACCTCTTTTACGATGGTCATCGTTCCCCGTGCCGCATGCGCATGCGAGATCGTATTGTGAATCCTCAGACAGGACTTTCAGCTTTTCAATTGTATCCATGAAAGTATACCTTCAGAATTATAGCAAAATAGGGACAGTATATGGCAGAGTGAAGCTGCCACCCCAAAGACTGCAGCGTATTGATAATTGAACAAACATCAAAACAGATTTAAATTAAATGGTACGTTTTATTTTTTACGATATAATGTAACTAAAATATTTTCTATTCCCTTTGCATGACAAGGAGGAGTTCATGAAAGCAATACGTGTTCACGAATTCGGAGATCCGGAAGTTATGAAGATTGAGAATGTCCCTGACCCAAAACCTGATGCAGGACAGCTCGTTATCCACGTGTCCGCTTCAGGGGTAAATCCCGTAGATACCTATATCCGTTCAGGACTTTATCCATTGAAACCTGAATTGCCATATACTCCAGGGATGGACGCGGCAGGGATAGTTGAAGCAATCGGCAAAGGCGTAAGCCGTTTAAATATCGGCGACAGGGTATACACCGCAGGGACGATAAGCGGTTCATATGCTGAAAAGACGCTCTGCAGAGAATCGCAGGTCCATCACCTGCCGAAAGACGTCTCCTTTGCGCAGGGCGCAGGCGTGGGTGTACCGTACGGCGCGGCCTATCGTGCGCTTTACCATCGCGCACATGCAGTTCCCGGAGAGGTTGTCCTTGTCCATGGAGCCAGCGGAGGCGTCGGCATTGCCGCTGTGCAACTCGCGCATGCGGCAGGAATGCACGTTATCGGCACTGCCGGGACAGAAAAAGGATTGCGTCTTGCAACTGAACAGGGCGCGCACCACGTGTTTGATCATCATGCATACGACCATATGGAGGAGATTCTAAGGCTTACAAATAACAGAGGCGTCGATGTAATTCTCGAAATGCTTGCTACCGTGAATCTGGGAAAGGATCTCAAAATCCTGGCTCCGTGCGGACGGATTGTTATTATTGGAAGCCGCGGCACTGTTGAGATAGATCCGCGCGAAGCAATGCGACGCGACGCAACAATCCTCGGAATGGTGCTCATGAACGCATCTGAGAGCGAGATGTACAGCATCCATTCAGCTCTTGGGGCAGGACTGGAAAACAGAACCCTGTCTCCCGTGATCGGCAGGGAACTTCCGCTGCATGAAGCAGCCAGTGCCCATCATGAGATCATGGAGACAAATGCTTTTGGAAAATTAGTCCTAATAATTTGAATCAGCAGTTTTTTATTTTGATGGGCCTTGCAGACTGTGTCTGATATGACTAGCAATGCTGTATACAGGATAAAAACAGGTCAGCAAGATGCTACATCAGACTTATCGGGTCCACATCCACATCTATCCTCATCCCCTTCATATCCTGAACAGCATTGATAATGTGCATGGCAGACTGTCTGAGAGCTTTGGAATTTGTTCCTTTCAGTACCAGATGCCATCTCCAGTAATTCCGTATCTTTTCGATAGGGGCAGATGAAGGGCCGAGCATCTCTATATCAGACTTCGAGTCCCGGGGGATTATTTTTTTTATCTTTGCAGAAATGCTCTTCACGGTTTTTGCCCCATCCTCCTTGTTTCTGAAACTGAATATTAGCCTGACGATCTTGCTGAACGGCGGGTAGGACAGCTCTCTCCTCAACTCTATTTCCTTCTTATAGAATCCGGAATAATCATGATTGCGAACAAACTCAAATACGTAATGGTCCGGCTCATATGTCTGGATATACACTTTCCCGGGGGCCTTGCCCCGCCCTGCCCTGCCCGCAAGCTGCGTGAACAACTGGAAGGTCCTCTCAGATGACCTGAAGTCAGGCAGATTCAGAGCGACATCGGCAAAGACCACAGCCGCAACCGTCACGTCCGGGAAATCATGTCCCTTGGCTATCATTTGCGTACCCAAAAGCACGTCTATTTTTTTTTCCTCCATTTCCTTCACTATCCTGTAATGTGAAAGCTTTCTCCTTGTTGTGTCCCGGTCCATTCTCTTTAAAGAGAGGTCAGGGATCAGGTCATGCAGCTCTTCTTCGATCCTCTGCGTGCCAAGCCCGATATATTTTATCTTTATGCCTTTACAATGAGGGCATATCTCCTGGGGCACAAGGTGCGAATCACAGTAATGACATTTAAGGGTCTTTGTATCTTTATGATATGTAAGCGTGATGCTGCACGCAGGGCATTTATAAGTATATCCGCAGTCTGTGCACATGAGAAAAGGCGAATATCCCCGCCTGTTGAGCATTATAAGGGACTGGTGTCCGTCAGAAAGATTTTTCCGCAACACACTTAATAACTTTCTTGAATATGACAGTGATTCCTTCTCCTCTTTTGTCATGTCTATGATCTCAACATATGGCATGGGTTTCTGCTCTATCCGGTGGCTCAACTCAAGGTATGCAAGTTTTCCCTTCTTTGCATGATAATAGCTCTCCATCGAGGGTGTTGCCGAGCCGAGGACAATTTTTACACCTTCGATCTTTGCCCGCGCCAGCGCCGTATCCCTTGCGCTGTACCGCAACCCCTCGAACTGCTTGTAGGATGCCTCATGTTCCTCATCGATTATGATCATGGCAAGATTTCTGAAGGGCGCAAAGACAGCGCTCCTGACGCCGAGGGCAACCCTGACCTCACCATTCCTTATTTTCCACCACTGAGATATCCTCTCTCCCGGCGAAAGTCCGCTGTGAAAGAACGCGGCCTTCTCGTGAAAACGGCTGCGGAATCTGTCGATGATCTGCGCTGTCAGGGCGATCTCAGGTACAAGTACGATCGCCTCTCCCCCACCTAACGCTTCTATCGCCCGGAGATACACCTCTGTCTTTCCGCTTCCTGTTACACCATGAAGGAGAAATGCTCCTGACCGGGCTTTGCTGATCTCTGACAATGCCTTTTCCTGCTCGTCCGTAAGGTCGTAAACTTTCATGGGTTTAATTTCATTGTCATAGACAATCCTGCTTCTCCCGCTTTTTCTCCCTTCAAATATGCCTGACGGCACCGCATTCTTCAGGGCCATCCCTGAGGTTGAGAGATAATACTGCCCGGCCCACTGAATAAGGTTCAACAGATTTTCTGAAATGAGCGGTTCATCGTCCAGAACCTCTTCGATCGGTTTAAGGGTCAATTGTTTCGGCTCTGCGCCCTGCGCCACATTCTCTGTATTCTGAACAATTCCTACCTTCCTGCCCCTCCGGAAAGGTGCAAGCACGCGAACCCCTTTCCTGATCCTCGTCTCAAGTCTTTCAGGAACAATATAGGTAAATGCTTCTGCGTTTATGGGAAACAGGATATTAACTTTCATTCAATATAACCCGCGTTATGCTTTTCAAGATGTTACTATACCCGAAAAATGCATTTAATAGCACATTACAACTGACGTCTCAATCTGTCTTGAGCAAATAACAATCGTTAACAGATAATGGATGAAATATTTATCAAGTGTACAAAGATAGGATTTTAAAAGTCGTCGATATCACATGTTGAGGAAAGAATATAAATTTCGGACGGGACGGTAAGATCCCGGCACAATAAGAAAACAGGAAGCACGGGATATACCCGTGCTTCCTGTTGCATTTGTGAAATTATCGCCTATGATATTGCAGCCCGTGCAAAGACCACAGACTTTTTATCTGCATCCTTTGTGTCAGCCATAAGTAAAGGATTTATACTCCCGCTCAGCACACTCACAAGTGCGTAAACCAACGGACTGTTAGATGTGCTTGTATTTCTCTCGTCAGTTTTATGCAAAATGTATTGAACTGATAAACTTGCCACGTTATGCTCCTTTCCCTGCTGTCTCTTCAAATTCAGCCTCTACAACATCCTCTTTTTCTTTCTGTGCCTCTCCTGCTGTCTCACCTGCGGCCTGCTGGGTCCCTGCTGCCCCCGATT